>JASLGV010000541.1 GCA_030149995.1 Pedobacter sp. | reverse complement strand
CCAGCAGCTTGTAACCTTTTCCGTGTACATTAATAATTTCTACTTTAGGATCATCTCTTAAATATTTTCTCAGTTTACTTAAAAACACATCCATACTTCTCCCATTAAAATAATTATCGTCGTGCCAGATGCTCAACAGGGCTTCTTCCCGTGTTAAAACCGTATTTTTCTTTAAGCAGAGCAAGCGCAGCAGTTCTGCCTCTTTGGTCGACAGTTTTTGCGTATGTTCGCCACGCGAGATGATTTGCGTGGTGTAATCAAAACGGTAATCACCTATATTGAACTGGGCTTCCGGTGACTCTTCTACATCGGGTGTATTGGCCATCCGTTTAAAAACGGCATTGATACGTAACAAAAGTTCTTCAATTCTGAATGGTTTGGTAATGTAATCATCGCCACCAAGATCATAAGCTGCCGCCTTATCTTCCAGCATGGTTTTGGCCGTAGCAAAAATAATGGGTACCTGTGTGTTTATTTTACGTATGTCTTTTCCTAAATTAAATCCATCTTTTTTAGGCATCATTACATCCAGAATACAAAGATCGAAGTTTTGCTTATTAAACATTTTAAGGCCTTCCTCTCCATCTGTGCACAACGTTACATCAAATTTGCCTTTTAACTGTAAATAATCCTGTAATAACAATCCTAAATTCGGATCGTCTTCTACCACAAGTATTTTTTTCATATTCTTAGTTTGTTATGTATACACTATTGTGTAAGTGTTTGATTCAGATTTAGCATTTGGGTTTAATCGAACCGCAGAGATCTTGGATTTTAACCTGTTAATGGCAATATATGGAACGTTCGATGCTCAAAACAACCTTTACAAAGGTAAACATATTTCAAATGTGGTTCCCCTGTCCTTCTCGCTCTGTACTTTAATGCTTCCGTTTAACTGCCTGATGATATCCTGCACATAATTCAAGCCCAGTCCAAAACCCTTTACATCGTGCAGGTTACCTGTAGGTACCCGGTAAAATTGGTCGAAAACCCTTTTAGACTGCTCTTTGGTCATCCCGATTCCTTTATCGGAAACTTCTATAATTAAATTTTTTCCTGTATTTTTTGTTGTAATGGTAATTTCAGGTGCCTGCACACTATATTTATTTGCATTATCGATGAGGTTATACAACACATTCGACAAATGAAGCTCATCTCCGTACACCAGCGCATTTTCGGCCTCTGTATGTACATTAACCAAGGCATTTCTTTTCTGTAGCTGTAAACTCATGCTATCCAATACCAACAGGATCAACTCGTTCATATCCACCTCGGTATTTTCCATTTTAAGCTCATTCTTTTCCAGGCGTGCAATGCTCAATACCCGTTCAATATGATTACCCAAACGCACATTTTCATCGTAAATAATTCCGGCCAACCGTTTTATTCTCGACTTGTCTTCCGTTACCTCCGGGTCTTTAAGCGCCTCACTGGCAATCATAATCGTTGCCACAGGCGTTTTAAACTCGTGCGTCATGTTGTTGATAAAATCGGTTTTCATTTCCGAAATTTTCTTTTGCTTCAGGATGGCATAAAGGGTATAAGCAAAGATAAAAACCAATACCAGCAGCAAACCCACAGACGAGGCAACGGTTACGCCCAGATTGGTTAATATAGCTGTATTTTTATTGGGAAATGTAAGATAAAGCATGCCCGGATCTCTAAAAAGATCACTTCCGAACAAGGTTGTTTTATAAGTATTTAAAGGCAGGAAATTAACCGGCTTATTGGAAACCTGCTGATACAAAACAGAGTCTTTTTTAGCCATCGAAACTTTATATGCCCATTGCTGGCTAATGTTGTGATCGAGCAGCTCGGCCTGTATAATCCGGTCGAGATCTTTAAAGTTAATTCTTTTATCGAGCGGTACATTTTTTTCCTGCATCTCTTTAGCCACAACTTCCAGCTGATTAATTGCCTGACTGACACTTTTTGCCGAATCGATGTTAATCAGCGCCAGTTTACGTTCGTGCAGTCTTTTAAGCAGGTGATCTTCCTTTTTAAACTTAGCCGCCAGCACATCCGAAATTTTTGGAAGAGAGATGAACCGCGTTTGCCCGTCTTGCGGATCAATAACGAGGTAACGGATCGTATCGGGCAAATCTTTAGGCGATGCCAGGTTGAAAGTCTTTAAATCCGGGTAATACATGGAGGGCGCAACATTCCCCTTAGCCGATTTTATTTTTGCATCCAGGGCAACCAGCTTTGCATAATCGCGCTCCGTTATAATAATCGGGCGGATAAAGTTATTGCGAATGATGTTGTCCTGTTCATTTAAGTATGCTTCGATGGCTTTTTCCCTGTTTAGCTGACTACTTTGAAGCTGGGCCTGGTATTTCTGCTGGGCTTCCATTAAATCGAGCGTCCGTTTGCGTGCATCCTGAATGCGCCTTTGCCTGCTTTGTTCGCTGTTTCTCTGAAAAAAATTATAGGCATCTTTTTTTTGAATTTTATTAACCACTGCCTTCAGGGCCTGATTTACCTGTTCATCAAAAAGTTGCGACTTTAAATTGTAAGCTTCGCGGATGTAATACAGCTGCATAACAAAAACCCCCAGCAAAGCGAGTGTCATTAAAACTGTAATTAACCAGAAGCTTCTTTTTTTCATTTAATGTTGAGAAAATAGCGGGATAAAAAATTTATCACCATCCAAAACTACTTAATGCGCAGATTATAAGCCTATTTTTAACATATTTTAACACCGGTTTAAAGGTACAAAACCGGTCATCAGCAGGTGGGCAAACCGTTTAAATAAAAAAAAATGCCGGAATAATATTCCGGCACTCATCAAAATTGTTTGCTTAAAAAAGATTCTTTATTTAGAAAGGCAAGTCATCATCTTCACCCGGCGCATTGCTCACATCAACCGGAGCAGCATATGCAGGGGTAGAAGGAGCTGCACCCGCAGCTACTGCATTGATGCGCCAAACAACCAAACTGTTGAAATATGATGTTTTACCTGTTTTATCAGTCCACGGTCTGCCGCGCAGGTTAAAGAAAACTTCCACTTCATCACCTGCCTTAAAGCTATCTAATAACGCTGTTTTATCTTGCAAAGCCTCAAAACGGATGTATTCAGGATATGTTGGATTTTCTGCGTATTCTATTATTAAATCACGTTTTTTAAACGTTTCACTAACTTGCTGTGTGGCACCTACTTCGTGTACTTTTCCTTTTATTTCCATATCTAATACTACTTAATGTACTATAAAGATCAAATCTCAATATTTTTATTGATAACTTCGCATATATTATGACGCAAGTTTTCCACAATAAAAGTAAAGTAATCATCACCTGTAATAAACGGCTTTCGCCCTACTTACAAGATGAAGTTAGCGCCCTGGGTTATAAAATTGAAAGGGCATTTTCAACCGGCGTAGAGCTTTATATAACACTCACAGAGTGTATAAAACTCAATTTAAACCTTCGCTGTGCGAGCCAGATCTTATATGCTTTAAAAAGTTTCAAAGCCTCTACACCCGACGATTTATACACACAGGTTTCGGCCATTGAATGGGAAGAATTCATTGATTTTTCGGGCTACTTTTCCGTTACCTCAAATGTGGATAATCCAAATATAACCACCCCGCTTTTTGCCAATTTAAAAGTAAAGGATGCCATCGTAGACCGCATCAAAGAAAAAAAAGGCATCCGTCCAAATTCTGGTTCGGATGTAAACAAAGCAGTGGTACACCTTTACTGGAAAGATTCGGAAGCCGATATTTTCTTAGACACTTCGGGCGAAACCCTTGCCAAACACGGGTACCGTAAAATTCCGGGCAAAGCACCCATGCTGGAAGCCCTGGCTTCGGGCGTTATATATGCAACCAATTGGGATAAAAAATCACCTTTTATCAATCCCATGTGTGGTTCGGGAACCCTTGCCATTGAAGCAGCCCTGATTGCAACCAACAGAAAACCGGGCTTATACCGGATGAACTACGGATTTATGCACATTATAGGTTATGATGAGCAAGAATTCTTTAACGAAAGACGCGCCCTGAAAGACCAGGTAATTAAAAACATAGATTTCAAAATCATTGCATCCGACATTTCGGACGATGCCGTAGATGTAACCCGCAGAAATGCAAAAACTGCTGGCGTTGATACATTAATTGATTTCCAGGTTTGCGATTTTGAACAAACACCTGTACCTGCTGATGGAAAAGGTGTGGTGGTATTCAATCCTGAATACGGTGAACGCCTGGGTGTACACAGCAAACTGGAGCTGACTTATAAGCGCATGGGCGATTATATGAAAAAAGAATGCAAAGGTTATTCGGGTTATATCTTTACCGGGAATCCGGATCTTGCCAAGAAAATCGGGTTAAAGGCTTCCCGTAAAATCGAATTTTACAATGGAAAGCTGGATTGCCGGTTACTTGAATATGAATTGTACGACGGCTCTAAAAGAACTTTACCGCCCGATCCGGCCTAACCCATGAACATTAACAGAATCTCCGAACCATAACAACCTATTTAATCAATATGGAGTTTGACAATATGGACCACATGCCCGAATGGAAACATTTTGTTCCATTCGGTGCTGAAGAAGAAAGCACAAATTCTCTATCGACAGAAGAAACGCTGAAACGAAAATTAAAACTACTGCGAGCCGAAAAACTATATAATCAGGCCCGTGAAGTATATAAATATGCGGCTTTGTTCTGCGAAACCCTGGAGGGTGATCTTGCTGAAATGACCTCCACCCTCATTATGCAGAATGCGCTCATTCTTTGTCCCAAAATTATAGGTGCAGAAGGTGCCGATGTTTATATTTTACGAATGGAAAACGCCTCCATTATCCGCACCAACTGCCGGGAACTGGAAACCCAGGTTAAAGCCGCCGATATTTTTGAAATCTGTACGCCGGAATATCGGGATATTGTATTAAATGAAGTTGAAAAGTTCCGCATTCTTTTTATTGATTGGGTCAAATACTTCGAAAGAGACAGCACCTGCGATGACTGGGGCCTCTATTAATACACTTACAATACTACCATAAACATACGACCTACCTGAATATGTCTACAGCAATAGAAAAAACCATACAATTTGTTCAGCAAACACTTCAAGATGCCGAAGCCGGGCACGATTGGTTCCACATAGAACGTGTATTCAAAACCGCCATGAATATCAATCAGCAGGAAAAAGCCAACGAGTCTGTAGTTGCGTTTGCGGCCCTGTTGCATGATATTGCAGACCCGAAATTCAACAATGGAAATGAAGATATCGGCCCGCAAACGGCCCAGAATTTCCTTCAATCCATCGGTGTAGAAGACGCCATCGTTTCCCATGTGGTCGAAATTATCCGGAACATGTCTTTCAAAAACAGCTTTGAAAAGACAGCGCCTAAAACCAAAGAATTACAGGTTGTACAAGATGCAGACCGCCTCGACGCCATTGGTGCCATCGGCATTGCACGTGCCTTTACTTACGGAGGTTTTAAAAACCGTATACTCTACGATCCGGCAATAAAACCGGTTCAATACCTCGATAAAGAAGCTTATAAAAACACAACCGCTCCCACCATCAACCATTTTTACGAAAAACTACTTCTATTAAAGGATATGATGAACACGGATGCCGGCAAAGCGCTTGCAGAAAAAAGACATCAGTTTATGCTTACCTATCTGGAAGAATTCTACCAGGAATGGGAAGGACGCTAATTCAACAACAAAAAATAAAATACTAATATATTTAGTTTTTAACTACTTTTGTTAGCAAAAGCTAATAATTGTATGTTTGACCGTATACGCGAAAAACTAAATATCCTGGCAGATGCCGCAAAATACGACGTATCTTGCTCCTCCAGCGGAAGCGATCGCAAGAACCTGAATAAAGGGCTTGGCAACGGACATACTTCTGGTATTTGCCACACCTATACCGAAGATGGGCGTTGCGTTTCGCTGCTTAAAATCCTCTTAACCAATCATTGCATTTTCGATTGTGCCTTTTGTGTATCCCGAAAGAGCAACGATATTAAAAGAGCCGCATTTACGGTAGATGAAGTAGTTGAGCTGACCATGAATTTTTACAGGCGCAATTACATAGAAGGTCTTTTTCTCAGCTCCGGGATTTTTAAAAATGCCGATTTTACCATGGAACGCCTGCTCCTGGTGGTTAAAAAATTAAGGCTCGAACAGCGTTACAACGGCTACATCCATTTAAAAACCATTCCGGGTGCCAGCGATGAACTGATTAAGGAAGCCGGACTTTATGCCGACCGGATGAGTATTAATTTAGAAATGCCTACCGAAGCCGGATTAAAATTATTGGCTCCCGAAAAGAAACACGCCGATGTTATCAAGCCTTTAGAGCTGGTACAACAGAACATTGTACAATTTGCTGCTGATAAAAAACTCATCAGACACATTCCCAAATTTGTTCCGGCAGGCCAAAGCACGCAAATGGTTATCGGAGCCACAGCAGAGAGTGATAAGGATATTATGTATACGGCCAATGCCTTTTATAAAAATTTTGCTCTAAAAAGGGTGTATTACTCCGGATATATTCCCATTAGCAACGATACGAGGATGCCCGTTTTGGGTACACAGCCTCCCCTGCTCAGAGAAAACCGCCTCTACCAAACCGATTGGCTCATCAGGTTTTATGGCTTCAAGGTACAGGAAATCTTAAATGATGCCAATCCCAATCTTGATGTAGATATAGACCCTAAATTAAGCTGGGCCATCCGCAACATGCAGCATTTTCCAGTTGACATTAACAAAGCTGATTACAACATGATTCTCCGGATTCCCGGCATTGGGGTGATGTCTGCAAAGAAGATTATACAAGCCCGCAAATTTGGAAAGTTGCGTTCAGATCAACTCAAAAAAATCGGTGTTGCTTACAACCGGGCCAGGCATTTCATTACCTGTTCAGACAGCCCGCTTTCTTTAAAAGATTACCAGGGCACACAAATAAAGGCTTTTATCCTGGCCGAAAGCCAACGCAACTGCTCCAAAACAGATAGCGATCAGCTGATTTTATTTTAATTGACGCCTTATGATTTATGTTTTCGACAGATCGATGCAAGGACTTTTAACAGCCGTTTTTGAATGGTTTGAACGCAAACCAGGAAACACCTGCCTTAAAGCTACTGCCTTTTTTCAACCCGAAGCTTTTAATGAATATTTTACGGTAACCGGCGATGATACAAAAGCTGGCAGGGTTTGGAATGGCCTTTGTAAAAAACTAAAGAAAGAATGGATTCGAAAATTTTACTGTGCCTTTTTATCAGAAATTCCCGAAGCTTACGACCATTTGTTTCAGTTCTGTCTGTACATTTTTCAACATGAAAAAGGTGCAGAAAGCAATTACGGCAATCCCCATGTGCTGGCACTCTCGGCATATGCTAAAAGTGTTGAACGCGAAAAACACCGGATGGAAGCCTTTATTCGTTTTAAAAAAACCGGCGATGGGATTTTCTACGCGGGCATCGATCCCGATTTTAATGTGCTTCCCTTAATTTCAGCTCACTTTAAAAACCGGTACGCCGACCAGCAATGGATTATTTACGATTTAAAACGCCAGTCGGGTCTTTATTACAACCTGCAAACAGTCGAAGAAATAACCATCTCTTTTGCAGAAGGGGTAGATAAGCAGCAGCCGGCTGCAGGCTTAATGGACGAGCAAGAAGAACTTTACGAAACCTTGTGGAAAGATTATTTTAAAAGCACCAATATCCAGGCACGTAAAAACACCCGTCTACACATCCAGCATGTACCCAGAAGATACTGGAAATATTTAACAGAAAAGCAACCCTATTAACATACGGTTAACAGAAAACTGCTAAATTGCATCATGAAATTAAGTGTTCTGGTATTAATTACAGCGGCAGCCGTTGGGCTTTCCATCGGCATGGTAAACTTTTATTTTCAGCACAGCTGGTATTACATGGCCATTTCTTTCGGCATTTCATTTTTAAGCAGCTTCCTGGTTTTCTATTATCTTTTGGAAAAATACATTTACACCAAAATTAAGCTAATCTATAAACTTATTCACAACCTTAAATTAGGGAAAGACCTGAAAGATGCGCTGGGTGAATATGTAAGTGCCGATCCGATTAACGATGTAGAACACGAAGTAAAAGAATGGGCCGGGGCCAAAAAGAAGGAAATTGATTTACTTAAAAAACAGGAGCAATTCAGAAGGGAATTCCTGTCCAATGTATCGCACGAGTTTAAAACACCGCTTTTTGCCATCCAGGGTTATATTGAAACCCTGCAAGACTGCATTGCAGATGATCCGGATCAGGCCATTTTGTTTTTAAAGAAAGCCGAAAACAACGTAGAACGTTTAAGCTACCTTATTGGCGACCTTGATGTTATAGCCAAACTTGAAACAGGTGAAGCCCCCATTAATTATCAAAAATTTGATTTTGTGCCGCTGGCCAAAGAGGTAATGGAAAACCTGGAGGATCAGGCCAAAGGCAAAAACATCAAGATATCATTTAAAGAAAAATATACAGCTCCAACTTTTGTAAAAGCCGACCGGGAAAAAATAAGACAGGTATTGGTTAACCTGATTGTAAACAGTATTAAGTACGGAATCGAAAACGGCGAAACGGCCATTAAAATTTTTGAGCTGCACGATCAGTTTCTCATCGAAGTGACCGACAACGGACTTGGCATAGAAGAAAAACACCTGCCACGTTTATTTGAACGCTTTTACCGCATTGATACACACAGAGCCAGGCAAGTTGGAGGTACAGGCCTTGGATTGGCCATTGTTAAACACATACTGGAAGCACATCAGCAAACCATTTCTGTTAGGAGTACCCCGGGTATTGGAACAACCTTTGCTTTTACCCTTCAAAAAAGCAATTAACCCTTTAAAGGCATTTTGAATCTATCAAAATTACATATCGAACAAAGCCGAAAAGCTTAACAGCACTTAAACGATTTTAATTATTTTTCAATAAAGTCGAAAATAAGTTGATTTAAAACATTTTACCCCCAGGCTGCCGGGGCACCTGACACGCAGGAAGCTATTAATATAATTAATAACTTAACATTAACTTAACATTGAGCTTGTAGCTTTGCAACATATTATAAATTAAGATGAACAATATTTTCAAGTTCTTTACCCCTCAAGATAGAAAGTTCCATCCGCTTTTTGAGCAGGCCGGTAGCAATGCACTTAAAATTGCAGAATCCCTTTTAGAAATGGTAAGTACTGCCGATCCGGAAAGCAGAAAAACAATTTTCAAGGAAATTGAGCGTCTGGAGCATGTTGGCGACGACATTACACATTCTATTTTTCTTGAATTAAGTAAGAACTTTATTACGCCATTTGACCGAGAAGACATTCACCAGCTGGCAACAGCTGTTGATGATGTTGCCGATTATATTTACGGTACAGCCAACCGCATGCAGATGTACAACATGCACAGCATCAGTGAGCCAATTGTAAAAATTGCAGAACTTTTGGTAGAAATGTGTACAGATATCGACAAAGCTATTAAAGAGCTGCGCAGTTTCAAAAATATCCGCGTTATTGCCGATGCCTGTATCCGCATCAACAGCGGCGAAAATCAGGCTGATTACGTATTTACACTGGCTGTTGCCCGTTTGTTCGAATACGAAACCAATGCTATTGAATTAATTAAACATAAAGAGGTTTTACAAACGATAGAAAAAGCAACTGATAAATGTGAAGATGTTGCGAATGTACTTGAAACTATCCTTGTTAAAAACGCTTAATAAAAAACAAACATGGTAACTACCTTATTGGTTGTTGTTGTAATACTGGCTATTGCTTTCGATTACATAAACGGCTTTCACGACGCCGCCAACTCGATTGCGACGATAGTTTCAACAAAAGTACTGACACCTTTCCAGGCTGTTTTGTGGGCTGCCCTGTTCAATTTTGCAGCTTACTTTTATTTTACAGATCATAAAGTGGCTAATACGGTTGCTAAAACCGTAATAGAGAACTATATCACCTTAGAAGTAATTTTAGCCGGCTTAATCGCGGCGATTATATGGAATTTATTAACCTGGTGGTATGGAATTCCTTCCAGTTCTTCGCACACCTTAATTGGTGGTTTTGCGGGTGCCGGCATGACCCATGCCATGCTTACAGGTGCCAGCGCACTGGATGCCGTAAACATGGGTTATGTAGTTAAAATTGTGTCCTTCATTGTATTGGCTCCGATTATTGGTATGATTATTTCTGTTGTGTTAACACTGATTATCATCAATATCTGCCGCCACGCCAAGCCTGCAACAGCCGAAAAATGGTTTAAGCGCTTACAGCTTATTTCTTCTGCGGCCCTGAGTTTTTTTCATGGTGGTAACGATGCCCAGAAAGTAATGGGTATTATTGCTACGGCGTTAATTGCCTCTAAAGTTATTCCTGATTTTGAAGCCATGCCTTCGTGGGTACCGATTGCCTGTTATTCGGCCATCTCTTTGGGTACCATGAGCGGCGGCTGGAAAATTGTTAAAACAATGGGTTCAAAAATCACCAAAGTTACAGCTCTTGAAGGCGTAGCCGCCGAAGGAGCAGGTGCCGTTACACTTGGTATAACCGAACACTTTGGTATTCCGGTTTCAACCACACACACCATTACCGGTTCAATTGTTGGGGTTGGCGTGGTAAAAAGCATCTCTGCTGTACGCTGGGGCGTAACCATTAACTTAATATGGGCCTGGATCTTAACCATTCCTGTTTCAGCAACCCTTGCTGCAATTATTTATGGCGCCATGCACCTTTTTAAATAAGACACTCTATATAACACAAAAAAGCCAGCATTTTACATGCTGGCTTTTTTGTTATACGGGCTTTCCTACCTATTTTTCTTCATTTCTTTTGCTATTTCATTCGCTTGCACATCACCATTTTTCTCTAACAAATCCACAATGTTTTGCCGGTTAGCGCAGGTATGATTCTGACTCAGCTTAAATACATGTTCCAGGCTGGTAACGGTTATTTCAAAACCCATTATGGCTTTTAAATGCTTTTGAATATAAGCATCTGTCATTTGATGAAAAGATGCCGGGCTTTTGCCTTCTGGTTCGTATTTATCGGTAAGGGATTTTATAACCGCATAGGTTTCATCGGCATCCATTAAACGGATCAATCCCTTGGCCTGTACCGTCATATAATTCCAGGTAGAAGCTACGGCAGGGTCATCATAAACGGAAGCGCTTACATAAGCATGCGCACCGGTAAACAAGGCCATTATCTGTTTGTTTTTCTGAAAAGCATGGCAATGATCCGTTTTGGTCATCACATGACCGACAAAACGGATATACTCCCCTTCTGCCTTTATTTCAACAGGTACCTGTGTAGCCACCGGAAATTCTCCGTCATATCCGATCAGGGTAATAAAATTGTGCTGATTCATAAATTCAAGAACCTGCTCCTGATCTTGTGCCTTGAAATAAGGGAATTTAAACATAAAGACTTTTCTATCATGTAATTTTTTTTCCGTGCGAAACCTTTGTTTGTCAGGCATGCAAAATTTGGAAAAGGTATTTGATTGGGTTTTTAAAAATGTACACTTAAAGTAATGCGTGCGTTTTTATCTTTCAATGGTGCCCATGCAGGTCCTTCTTTAACCAGGCGGATGGCTTCTTCATTTTCGGCCTTTGAGATGCCTTCCACAATTTTAATATCCGCGGGAATACCATTTTGCTGAATGCGGAATGATAAACGAACCGTTTTTCCTGAAGTACCTGCCCTGGTTAAACGATTGTTTTGTTTCAGATAGTCTTCATATGCTTCCGAAGGCTGCTGCGACACCGTTATGCCTGCAACCTTCCCGGATAGTTCTTTGGTAACCGACTTCTTTGCAACGACCACCTCTGCCTGAGGACCTGTCTCTTCTCTCAAAGCAATATTCAGATTGTTACCCGCGGCTGCGGCAACTGTTTCATGCTTAAACCCAAGATAGTTAACCAGGAGTTTTACCTGTTGTAAGCTATCCAGCGCCAGCTTAAACTCCCCTTTTGCATCTGTAAAAGTTTGTATTTTTTCCCCTTCCACCACAACCGAAACGCCCGGAAGCGGTGCGCCATCATTTGCAGAAACAATCTTACCCTGCAACAGGCTCAGCCCGGCACTGGCCGGTACTGGCATCCTTGCTGCCGGACTAAAGCTTTGCTCAGCCTGAACAGGTGCAGCCATCTTAGCGGCTCTTACCCGGCTCATATCTACATGGTCGGCAATGGCATCATTCGCTATTACCGCCGCCGCAGGAACCTGAACAGAAGGTTTTACAGAAACCGGCACTTTTTTACGGTTAACGGCCAGATCGGCTGTTGTAGCTTCTTTAATTTTTTGATCGATCCGTTTGTCTTTGTCTTTTTGCGTTTCATTTCCAGGCACCTGTGGCTCAACGGAGGCCAATGCACTGCCCGTGTCCAGATTGACCACCACCCCACTCGCTTTTCGTTGGGCGGTTTCATTTCTCCGGTTGGTTTCGCGCATAAAGAAAAGAATACTCACTGCAATAAAAGCAACAGTAGCTGTTGCTGCAATGCTTAAGCGATGAGTGGTTAAACGCCAGACTTTTTGCTTAATTGGTTTTTCGGCTACACGTTCCTGCAGCTGTTTCTGTAAAATAGAAAGACTCTGTCTGCGTGCCGGGGTTTGTTTCAATCCTTCCAGTGCTTCTGCAACAAAGGGATCTTCCAGTGCCTGCCTTTCTACAAAATGCATAGATTTTGCATCAAGCTTACCATCCAGGTAATCTTCCAGTATATCAATATCTAACCAATCCTTATTCACTGTTCTTTTCTATGCAAATTTTCAAATTCCGCTTACCATTCTGGATATAGCTTTTAACTTTTAAGATATCATATCCCGTTATATCAGCTACTTCCTTATAGCATTTCTCCTGCAGATAAAATAAATCCACACTTTTGCGCTGTTCTTCAGATAAGGTTTCCATGCACTTTTCCATGATGGTTAACTGCGTTTCTTTTGTGTTGTCTATATCGAGATGCACAAACTCCTCGTTTTCCACAAAACGATCGTCTAAAGACACATTGTTTTGCCTTGCAGATTTCCTTAAGGCCATTAAACAATGGTTGCGCGTTAAAACATGCAGCCAGCTTTTGAAATTCTGTACTTCATGCACGCGAAGTTTTTTAACGAGCTCCTCAAAAATCTGCATAACTGCATCTTTACTTTGTTCCTCATCCTTAAAATAGTTAAAACATACCCCGTAAACCAGGTGCATATACCGGTTATAAAGGATACCCAAAGCATCTAAATCGCCGTTAAGTTTATAACGTGCAATTAATTCTCCATCTTCGTACCGGCTATGACCAGCTGTGTCTTTTATAAATTTCAAAAAATCAGGTTACTAAAGCAAATATCGTTCAAGTATAAAAAAAATATTCAATTGAACATAACCGCTTATGCCCGCAAAAAAGGTGAAAATGCTTAAATGATATTTCTTACAAATAAAATTTATGCCGAGCTTTGCACGTTTCTGTTCCGTTTAAGTTGCTCCGTGTACACCAATTGCTTTTTTGCCGATAAAATATGTAAGTTTACTACCCGCTAATTAAACGCTGTAAGGGAAAAATTGATTAAGATAAATAAAAGTTGAGCAGCTATTATAATGAATTGACCGATGCCGAGCTTGTTGTTCTGCTTAAAGCAGGCGATAACATCGCTTTCACGGAGATTTATAATCGCTACCACGGAAAACTATATATCCATTTATTTAATAAAATGCAGAACCGTGAAGACTGTAAAGATATTTTACACGATCTTTTTATCGGGCTCTGGCAAAACCACACTTCCCTTCAAATCCATACCGACCTATCGGCTTATTTATACACGGCCATACGTTATAAAGCATTCGACCGGATTTCAAAAAGCCAGGTTGAAAAAAAATACCTGGAATCCATCCGGATTTTTGCCGAAAAAGGTGAGTATATTACCGATCATAAAATACGGGAGAAGCTGCTTGCAGAGTTAATAGAACGC
>JASLGV010000486.1 GCA_030149995.1 Pedobacter sp. | reverse complement strand
TCCCATCGTTTACCAGTCCCGGGCGGTTTATTTCCACATAGGTATTAAAACGCTCATCAATCAAAGGCGTTACCACCCCCGTATTAATATCAACCGTACAAACATCAATGCGCTTTAAATCGCGGCTCGTACGAGAGAAATAAAGCTTATTGTTGTTACCCAACCAGATAGAAGGCCGGAATTCATTGTCGCGGTCTTTGTTTAAAGCCGGCTTACCCCAAACAGAAACACTCTGATCTTTAAAAGCCGAAACGTTTAACTTTTTATAAGATTTGGCTGCAAAATCAAAAAGCAAAACCTCGTCTTGCGGAGCTTCCGCTTCGCCCGGCATCTGGTATTTGTAAGTTTCCAATGTTGGTCTGCCAGCTGTAACACTGTTAATAACCCATAAATCCTTTACCTTTCTTGAGTCTGTACGGTTTAATACAAAATATTTCGAATTGGGTGCCCACAGTACATACGCTCCCCTTCTTTTCTTATTGTTTTTTACGTTCTCCTCATTGTTTTCGCCATCACCATCACTTCCGTAAGAATAAAACTTAACCCCGTCTTTTGTTAACTGGTGCTCTACAATGGTGCTGTCTTCATCGTTCTTAACAGCTTTTTTGTAGTTCTCCTTATCCATCCAGTACAGGTTGTAGTTGCGGGAGAAAATAATGGCCGATGAATCCGGTGCCACAGATGCCCAGGATGGTCTTGGCTTAGGCTTACTGAAATTCGGAATTTCGGTCAGCCTGGCACTGGCCAGCTCATATCTGAAAGAAAAGATTTTCTTCTGCAAAGAATCGGCAGCCTTTTTATCCTTCCGGTCTGGCTTAACCTCATCTATGGTGCTTTTAACCTCAAAAGTAATGCTCTTTTCATCCGCAGCAAATTTCAGGTTTTCAATAGGCAAATGCTCGGCATCAAAAGGATCGCGAACAACCAGGGTAATGTCTGCAGCCATACGCGCATTATCGAAAAGCTGTTTTTTGCTTTTAGCCGCCGGATCTACGATATACCAGAATTTTCCTTTCGGCGTTTCAAACGTATACCAGAAACGGTTCGTGAGCTTTAACCAGTGCGGATCTACCGAAGTAGAATACACCATTTTCTTTAATTTATTGGGAGAGAAGCGCGCAGCAAGCTGATAATTGGCTTTGGGAGCCTGCTGTACATTTTCCGTTAAGGTAAAGGTTTTGGTTTGTGCCGCCGAAACTAAGGACAGAAACGGCGCAAACAGCAAGATTTTGTAAATTTTGTTCATCTAATGTGGTTTTGAGCGGCTAAATTATCTAATAATTAAGTTTTAAATTCTTAAAATCTGTAATAAATACGATAGTTTATTTTTAATCACAAAAATTCTGTTTTATTCGTACATTTTTTATTTATTAGATGATTAAATACATAATTTATAGTTTTGCAACAAATACCTTAATATGAAATTCAATACCCTACCCATTCTTTGCTCGGCCCTGATCCTCTTTTACGGCTGCCAATCAAAATCAAATGCCGAAAGCAACAACACGGCTAAAGATACAACCGGTAAAGTAGAGCAAACAGCTGCCGCAGACAGTTCTTCCTTCATCGATGCCGCTAAAATTAAACCTGCCGATGCAGCCACCATTCTGAGTCGTAAACAAGTGCCTATTTTGTGTTACCACCAGGTACGCAACTGGCGTTCAACAGATGGCAAGGTAGGAAAAGACTATATTGTGGAAATTCAAAACTTTAAAGACCAGATGAAAATGCTGGCCGATAGTGGTTACCACACCATTTTACCCGATCAGCTTTATGCATATTTGAATACCGGAGCAAAACTGCCAAGTAAACCCATTATGCTAACTTTTGATGATACCGATATGGATCAGTTTACCGTGGTACGCCCAACCTTGCAAAAGTATGGCTATAAGGCCGTTTATTTTATCATGACAGTTTCTATTGGTAAAAAAGGACTGATTGAATACATGACAAAAGAACAGATTAAGCAATTATCTGACGAAGGAAACGTAATTGGCAGTCATACATACGACCATAAAAACTTTAAAAAATATGCCGGTAAAGACTGGGAAGAACAGCTCGATAAACCCACCAGAAAATTAGAAGAAATAACCGGTAAAAAGATAACCGAATTTGCGTATCCATTTGGTTTATGGAATGCAGAAGGCATCCCGGAACTTAAAAAACGTAACTTCAGAATGGCTTTTGCCCTGGCCGATAAACGCGATCAGCAAGAACCGCTTTATACCATCAGACGGATTATCGCCAGTGGTTACTGGAGTCCTAAAACACTGAGCAACAGCATCAACAGAAGCTTCTGATTAATTTGTACCCGATGAGAAAAAAATGGTTATTTTACCTCCTTATCCCGGCGCTCCTGGTTTCGTGCAGCTCAAAATCTGCCAAAAACGAAACAGCCGGTAGCAGCGCCCAAAATGCAGACACCACAAAAGCCGTGGTGTCTAACCAGGGGCAGCCAAATGATGCAAAAGCCATCCTGGCCAAAAGAGAAGTACCTGTGTTGTGCTACCATCAGATTAGAAACTGGCTGCCCAGCGATGGCAAAAGAGCACATGATGATATTATTGCACCCGAAGCTTTTAAAGAACATATAAAAATGCTGGCCGATAGCGGTTATACCTCCATCCTGCCCGATCAGTTATACGATTACCTGGTTTACAACAAAGAACTGCCAAAAAAACCAATCATGTTTACTTTTGATGATACCGACATGGATCAGTTCACCGTAGCCGCCCCTACCTTAAAAAAATATGGCTTTAAGGCTGTCTATTTCATCATGACGGTTTCTATCGGCAAAAAAGGCCGCATTGCCTACATGAACAAAGAACAGATCAAACAACTGTCTGACGAAGGAAATGTAATCGCCAGTCATACCTACGACCATAAAAATTTCGCCAAGTTTACAGATGAAGACTGGACAACGCAAATAGACAAGCCAACAAAAACCCTCGAAGAAATAACCGGTAAAAAGGTTTCTTATTTTGCTTATCCGTACGGAGTTTATAAGGCAGAGAACCTGCATAAATTAAAGGAGCATGGCTTTAAAGCCGCTTTCATCCTATCAACCAAAAGAGACGAGCAGTATCCTTTATACACCATCAGAAGAATTATTGATCCAGGTACCTACACCGCAAAAAACCTGCACAACAGCATTGTAAAAAGTTTTAACAAACCTAAACCATAAAATTATGAACAGATCCCTTTTATTTGTTGCACATGGCTTGTTATGCGCCTCCTTACTGTCAGCTTGCAGCGGAGAAAACAAAACAGCGCAAAAAAACGACAGTACGGTAAATCAAACTTCTGTCACCGCGCCCCCTGTTGAAGAAAAAAAACCGCTTGAAGAAAATTTCTACAAAAGATTTGAAGGAGAAGTTGGCGGTAAACCAGTTGTTATGTATCTCGAAAAAGCAGGTACCTACTACGCTGGTTCATACTCATACGGCAATGCCCCCATTCGTTTAATGGTCGATACCCTCATCGGAAAAAACAAGATTGTATTTTTTGAAAGCAACACCGCAGGCCCCGAAGATCAGGAGAACAAGCTTTCCATTACCTGGAATGGCAATGGTTTTACAGGCGAACTGGAAAATGCACAAACCAAAAAAAAATACCCCGTTCAATTACACGAACGCAATATAGAAGGTAGCTACCCACTCTCCACAGCACGTTATGCAGACTCGGTTAAAATCTTCCCTAAAAAAGAAGAATCGCCGGTTGGCAGAGCCGAATACAAATACCTCTATACCACCGCTACAGACGAGAATAGCAAATGGCTAAACAACAGCTTAAAGAAAATATTCCCTGTTAAAACGGCGCTCAGCTGGGATGCGGCTATAAAAGACCTGACCAAAACCTACTTAAGCGACTATAAAAAATCGATTTTAGAAGAACTTAAAGAACAAGGGAACGACAGTACCTCTTACACCATGAACTATGAACAAAATACCACCCAGTCTGTAAAATACAATGGAAATGGGTATGTAGTCGTTGATCTTTTTGATTATGAATACACCGGTGGCGCTCATGGCAACTATGGCGATGTATTGTATTGTTTCGATGTTCAAAACAAAAAGCAGTTAACGCTAAAAGACATTGTTAAAGTAGACGACAGGACCCTGCAAAAATTACTGGAATCCAATTTCAAAAAACAATATAAAGTTAAGCAAGGCGAACAGCTCAACACCTATTTGTTTGAAAATTACCTGAAACCAGGCGATAAGTTCTATTTTACCGAAAACGGGCTTGTTTTCCTGTATAACCCATACGAAGTAGCCAGTTATGCACAAGGCACCATCGAGGTTTTTATTTCATTCGGCCAGTTAAAACCATATATAAATCCCGTTTTTGCAAAAAGAATGGGGTTAATCTAATTGTTTGAATGCCCAAAAAATTAAACCCTTTTGAATAAGAAAATGCTTATTCAAAAGGGTTTTTAGTTTAAATAGAATCCCGAAATCTTTTATAAGATCTGGTCGATCAAATAATTTTTTCCGTTAAAAGTAAAGGAGGTGCCTGCCTTTTTGCCCAACAGGTGCTTACCGATAGGCGATGCCTGCGAAACCGCATAAAAAACCTGTCCATCAACCTTAATTTCGCCCGCACTGATGCTGATGTAAAAATTCCCCTGACCGGTTAAAACCAGGCTGCCATTTTTAATTTCTTTGGCGGGTTCTACCTGTTCAATTTGCTGTAAGGCAATTCTTTGCTGCCCCGCTTCATACAAAAGTTTGCTGTTGCGGTCTATCTCCTGCTGCATCATTTCGCGGGTGGTTTCGTATTTATCGCCCGCACTGCTTTTGGTATCATCATTAGAGGCCTGCCTCGCCTGTAACAACGCATATTCTATATTTTCAATCCGTTTTTCAATAAAAACCAGGCATAACTGGTAGAGTGTAGATTTAATCGTAGCCATAACAACAGATTAAAGCTCTATCCAGCGTACTTTATCCTCCATAGGCGTACGGTTGGCTTCCCATGGCTTTTCATTGTGGTAGCCCATATAAAACAAACCAATGCATTTTTCCTGTTCATGTAAGCCTAAAAAATCGCCCAGATAATCAATTAAAGGAGGGGAACTCCAATATGCGCCCACCTGCAAACTCTCGGCGGTAA
>JASLGV010000407.1 GCA_030149995.1 Pedobacter sp. | reverse complement strand
CTGATCCGGCCAATAATCAACAGCAAAATACTAACGCCGAACAGCATCAGTGCAGTTGATAGGTTAGCCAGTGCAATTAAAACAAACACGACACAAACCGATCCCATAATGGGAATAAAAGATTCTCTTACATTTTTAATATTTTCTTGCTTTTTGGTCAGCATCCGGGCCAAAAAAGTAATCAAAGCCAGCTTGGCCAAATCGGATGTCTGAAAGGTAAGACCAATAACCGGTATCTTTACCCAACGTGAGGCATCGTTTACGTTTGCCCCAAAAACCAATGTATACAACAGCAGCGGAATGGTTACAATCATCAGAATTTTTGAAATACCCGCATAATACCGGTAATCGAGCAGGTGCGAAATGTAGATCATTCCAATACCGAGCAAGACAAAAATAAGATGTTTGGTAAGTAATAATTTTTCTACAGCTTCGCCTTTCTTATAAGCCAAAGTACCGGTAGCGCTGTACACCGCCATAACCGATATAAGCGAAAGCAGGATGATGATCAGCCAGATCCACCTGTCGCCTTTTGTTTTATTTAAAAGTGCCTGTAGCATAAAACCTCCTTTTATAATTCTTTTACTGCAGCCTTAAACTGGTTACCTCTGTCTTCGTAATTTTTAAACAAATCGAAACTTGCACAAGCCGGCGACAGCAATACTGAATCGCCGCGTTTAGCAAGATGATAAGCTATTTGTGCGGCTTCTGCAGCCGAAAATGTATTGACAATAATTTCAACATCATCTTCAAAAGCATCATGTATACGTTTATTGTCTTTTCCCAAACATACAATCGCCTTTACCTTGCTTTTAACAAGATCGCGCAACATCTCATAATCGTTGCCTTTATCTACCCCACCCATAATCAGAACCACATCTGTGGTCATACTTTCCAATGCATACCACGTAGAGTTTACGTTGGTTGCTTTACTATCGTTAATAAAATCTATCCCCGATATTTTGGCCACATGCTCCAACCTATGTTCGATATTCTTGAAATCGCCCATACTCTCGCGAATGGAATCGTTTCTTAATTCTAAAACTTTAGCTACAATGCCAGAAGCCATAGAATTGTAAACGTTGTGCTTGCCCTGTAAGGCTAAATCTGAGATAGACATAGTAAATTGGTTAGTCGTTTCTATAAGGATGTGAATATTATTATTTTCCAGGTATGCACCTTTTTCAACTTTTTTTACAATTGAAAAGGGATAAGTTTTTGCCAGTGGTTTTACCCGCTTCAGGGCCTTTAAGCTTTCTTCATCATCGGCACAGTAAATAAAAACATCTTCTGGTCCCTGATTTTGAATAATGCGCATTTTTGAATTTGCATAGAGCTCCATTTTATACGCATAGCGATCGAGGTGATCTGGGGTAATATTAAGTAAAACTGCTATATCGGCTTTAAACTTATACATATCATCGAGCATAAAACTCGATATTTCCAATACATACCAGTCGAAAGATTCTGTTGCTACCTGTGCAGCAAAACTCTGCCCGATATTACCTGCAAGCCCAACATTTAGTCCGGCCTTTTTTAACAGGTGGTAGGTTAACAGACTGGTGGTCGATTTTCCGTTAGATCCGGTAATACAAATGGTTTTTGCATTGGTATAGCGACCTGCAAATTCAATTTCAGAGATTACAGGAATGCCTTTTTCTACCAGATTTTTAACAATCGGCACTGTAGCCGGAATTCCGGGGCTTTTAACCACTTCTGCTGCATTCAGAATTAACGCTTCTGTGTGTTTACCCGATTCGAAAGGAATATTTAAACTTTCCAGGGTTTGCTGGTAGTTAGCTGAGATGCTGCCAAAATCAGAAACAAAAACATCAAAGCCTTGCTTCTGCGCCAGCATAGCCGCACCTACACCACTTTCTCCGGCACCCAAAATTACCATACGGCGAGCCCCGGTCGTTTCCAACGGTGCTGCTTGCTGCCCTATGTTAAAATTTTCGCTCATTGCTTATGTTGTTGATGTTTTTAAATTCAGTTTTAAATTATCTCAGTTTTAAGGTTACCACCGTAATGATGGCCAGCATAATACCAATGATCCAGAACCGGTTTACAATTTTGGCTTCATGGTACCCCTTTTTCTGGTAATGGTGGTGCAACGGCGACATTAAAAATATTCTTCGCCCTTCTCCAAATTTCTTCTTGGTATATTTAAAGTAAGACACCTGCAAAATAACCGATACGAGTTCTACCAGGAAGATACCACACAGTACCGGGATCAGCAGTTCTTTACGGATCATAATGGCAAAGGCTGCGATAATACCACCAATAGCCAAACTTCCTGTATCGCCCATAAATACCTGAGCCGGGTACGAATTGTACCATAAAAAACCCACACAGGCACCCACAAAGGCGCCGGCAAATATCATCAGCTCGCCCGAATTGGGTATATACATAATGTTCAGGTAATCGGCCATAACGGTATTACCCGAAACATAAGCCAAAATACCCAGCGTGGTTCCTATAATAGCCGATGTACCCGTAGCCAGTCCGTCAATACCATCGGTAATATTGGCTCCGTTAGAAACGGCAGTAATAATAAATACCGTAAAAATGATGAACACGATAAAAGCGTATTTCTCATAACCCGTACCCATAAACTTTAAGACCTTGGCATAATCGAACTCATTGTTTTTGTAAAATGGGGTATTGGTTTTGGTTGATTTTACATCTTGCGTATAGTAAAAAGTTTCGCCTTTCTGACGCAGCACCATCGGGGCCGAAGAAACTGTTTTGGCATTATCCTGTACGGTTTCGCGTACCACAATATTCGGGTTGTAATACATGGTCCAGCCAATAATTAATCCCAGCCCTACCTGTCCAACAACTTTAAACCGGCCTGCCAGACCTTCTTTATTTTTTTTAAAGACCTTGATATAATCGTCTAAAAATCCGATTGCACCCATCCAAATGGTGGTTACCACCATCAGAATTACATATACGTTGGTAATATTTGCAAACAACAGGGTTGGGATTAAAATACCCAGCAAAATCATAATACCACCCATGGTTGGGGTTCCTTGTTTTTGCATTTGCCCTTCAAGGCCTAAATTCCGTACCGTTTCGCCTACCTGTTTTGCATGCAGGTAATCGATGATGCGTCTGCCATATACAGTTGTAATAATCAACGACAGGATAATAGATATAGAGGCGCGGAAAGTAATGTACTGAAACAACCTTAATCCGGGAATGTCGTAATGTTTATGCAGGTATTCGAATAATAAATATAACATTAGCCTATAGAATTAAATAGTTCGTTCAATATTTCCTTATCATCAAAATGATTGCGTACTCCATTTACCTCCTGGTATGTTTCGTGCCCTTTTCCGGCAATTAAAATAATATCGCCGCTTTTTGCCAGGTGATAAGCTGTTTTTATGGCTTCCTTACGATCGGTTATTGAAATTGCCTTACGCTGATTTACAGGCGAAACACCCGCTTCCATTTCCCGTATAATTGTTTCAGGATCTTCCGTGCGTGGATTATCTGAGGTCAAAATCACTTTGTCGCTCCAATCGCAGGCAACCTTAGCCATTACCGGGCGTTTGGTTTTATCGCGATCGCCACCACAACCAATAACAGTAATAACCTGTTCAGTACCTTTTCTTATATCGTGTATAGTGCTTAGTACATTTTGCACGGCATCCGGTGTATGGGCATAATCTACAATCCCTACAATATGATCCGGAGAGGTTGTGTAATCAAAACGACCGGCAGCACCTGTTAACCGGCTTAAAACCGTTAAAACTTTTAGTTTATCCTGATGCAATAAAATAGCCGTTCCATAAACCGCCAGCAGGTTATAGGCATTGAAAGATCCAACCAGTTTAAAGAATACCTCTTCCTGATCAACATCCAGATGCAAACCACTAAACTGGTTTTCGATGATGCGGCCTTTAAAGTCTGCCAGTTGTTTCAGGGCATACGTCTTTTTATTGGCCGCTGTATTCTGCAGCATAACCAATCCGTTTTTATCGTCTAAATTGGTTAAAGCAAAAGCCGTTTTAGGCAAACCGTCAAAAAAGGCTTTTTTGGCTTTCAGATATTGATCAAAGGTTTTATGAAAATCGAGGTGATCGTGTGTAAGGTTAGAAAAAACACCACCTGAAAAATGGAGCCCTTCTATGCGGTGTTGCGCCACGGCATGTGAGCTTACTTCCATAAAGCAATAATCGCAACCGGCGGTTACCATTTCCCTCAGCAATGCATTTAAAGCAATCGGATTGGGCGTGGTATGTGTTGCCGGAACCACCACCTCATTAATATAATTTTCTACGGTAGAAAGCAAACCGGTTTTATATCCCAGCTCCCTGAACAACTTAAATAAAAGGGTTGCAATGGTTGTTTTACCGTTTGTACCGGTTACTCCAACCAGCTTCAGATCTGCCGAAGGGTTATCATAATAATTAGCCGCCATAATGCCCAGGGCAGCAGCTGTATTTTCTACTCTTACATAAGTAACTGCACTATTCAGTTCTGCAGGCACAACCTCGCAGATAATAACAGAAGTACCCTGTTTAATAACTGCCGGAATAAAATGATGACCATCTTGTGCAGTTCCTACTACCGCAAAGAAAACATCGTTTGCCGTTACCAGCCTCGAATCAAAATTGAGCGCATTAATTTCACGGTTGGTTTCTCCAACCACCTGCTGTATCTTTACACCATAAAGCAACCGCTGTAACTGCATTTTTTATTTATTTTTATTCCCTTTAAGGGAGCTCATTATTATTATTTTTTATTAATTAATTTTTCTCCGGCGTTAATGCTTACTCCAACAGAATCTCTACACTCTGACCTTTTCCTACTTTTGTACCAGCCTGCAACGACTGACTGATTACCTTACCCGAACCAATTGCCCTGGTTTTTAAACCTGCATTACCCAAGAGGTACAAAGCATCTTTTAACCCCATCCCCGATACATTTGGCACCACTCCTTTATGTTCGTTATTCTCCTGAAAAACGGTGCCGGCACTGGTATCTATAATGTTATAGTATTCAGATTTAGAGGCAAAAAGCGGCTTAAAACCAAATGCTTTAAATACCTTTTGTGTTGCCTTGCTTTGTCCTGATTTTGCTGGCGGTGTTACCGTATTTCCGACCAGGCGCACCGGCACATCATTATACATCTGCACATCGCTCGCATAAATACGGTCGGCAATTTCCCTGAACACCGGCCCGGAAACCAACGCCCCGTAATAAGCGCCTTTCGGATCGTTTATTACCACAATCATGGAGTACTTAGGCTTATCAGCAGGAAAATATCCTACAAAAGAAGCCTGATACTGCCGTTTTCCACGATACCCTTTGTTGGCATCAGCCACCTGGGCTGTACCGGTTTTTCCGGCAATTTTATACAACGGGTTGTACACAATTGAACGTCCACTTCCTTCGTTCACCACTCCTTCCAACATACTCTTTATCTTGCTAAGCGTAACATCAGAGCATATTTTTTCATTAATTACACGTGCCTTAAACTGCTCTACCGGATTACCCAGCCGCCTGATTTCCTTTACAAAAATTGGCGCTACATACTTTCCATCGTTCGCTACCGCATTGTAGAAAGAAAGCATTTTAAGTGGCGTGAGCTGCATTTCATAACCATAGGCCATTTGCGGCAGCGTCATATTTTTATTCCAGCTTTTATTCTTTGGGTTTTTGATTACCGGTTGTGCTTCTCCGGGAATCTGCAATCCAAGTTTCTCATTCAAATGCCAGTTGTACAGGTGATCTGTAAATTTCGATTGCTTCTCGCGGTAATTTGTATTTACCAGCTGCGCAATGGCTGCATTAGAAGATTGTTCAAAAGCTCTCTTCACCGTAACCACTCCAATACTACCATGCGAATCTTTGATAATATGACCCGGAATCGGATAGTTACCGGTTGCCACCATGGTATTGGTATCTACATATTTATCTTCCAGCAAAGCCATATAAGAGGCCAGCTTAAAAGTAGAACCCGGATCCTGGTTCCCTGCAATGGCATAATTAAATGTTTCTTTATACACCCCCTCTTCCACCTTCGAAAAATTAGCTACTGCCCGCACTTCTCCTGTTGCCACCTCCATCACAATCACTGCACCGTGGTCTGCCTTACTTTTTATCAACTGCTTTTCCAACGCACTCTGTGCAAGATCCTGCATGTTAATATCAATGGTCGAAATAATATCCGCCCCATCTTTAGGTGCCACTTCCTCCTCATCGTTTACCGGCACATAAACACCACCGGCAATACGCTGCATCAGTCTTTTTCCGGTTTCGCCATTTATATACTCATTGTATGCACCCTCCAGTCCAACACCATTCTGTACGTTTTCATTCTTGTAACCAATGGTACGGGCAGCCAATGCTTTAAATGGCAAAATCCGTTTGTTTTGCTGCACAGCAATCAAACCACCGCTAAAACGCCCTACATTAAAAAGCGGAAATTTTCTAATCTCTTTTAAATCCGTATAGCTTACACGCCTTCTGATTAACAAATACCGGGCACTGTCCTGACGGGCCGTACGCAGGTAACGCGCATATTCTTTAGCTGTTTTATCTTTAAAAAAATCAGCCAGCTTCATCGCCAGCGAATCTACCTTTTCGTTAAAAAAGTCTTTATCCGCAATACCACCTGCATACATATCCATACGCAACTCGTACTCCGGTACCGAGGTAGCCAGCAAACTACCATCGTTAGAGTAAATATTACCACGTGTTGCTTCCACGTTTACATAACGGGTAGACAAACTATCTGCCATCGCCTTCCATTTATGCCCCTGCACATACTGTACCTGGCCCAAACGCACAAACACCGCCAAAGCAAAAAGCACAATTAAGCCAAATGCCAGATATACACGAAGCAATATGTTTGCTCTAATATTCATCGCTTTTAACAATTATTTTTTTTGGTGGTTCTATTAACTCTTTTATTCCAAGGGTATCTACTTTTTTAGCAACCTCTGTTAATTTACTCTTAAACATCAGGTCGGCTTTTAAAGACTTATACTCCCATCTCAATTCTTTTACAGCCTTATTTAACTTATCAATACGACGCACATTGTTTACTGCAAAGTGACTGTTCGCAATGTAAATCATACCAAGTAATGCCAGAAAACACAAAAAAGGCAATGCATCTGTTGCAGCCTCTTTAGATATAATTCCCTCATTAAAAAACCTACTCACAAAGGAGTTCGAACTCATTTTATCCTCTGGATTTGCCGGTTTTTTCTCTGGCTTTACCTTTAATACAGGTTAAGTCCCCAGATCATCTTCTTCTTCTGTATGCTCCCTGAACTTGTTCATATCTTTTCTGCAATTCTTAACTTAGCACTACGCGCCCGGTTATTCAACGCAATCTCTTCCTCATCAGCCAAAATCGCTTTACGGGTAATTGCTTTCAAAGGCTTCTGTTCGTTTCCAAAAAAATCTTTCTCCACCTCACCCTGAAACTTCCCTTTAGCCATGAAATTTTTTACCGGCCGATCTTCCAGCGAATGATAAGACATAACCACCAAACGACCACCTGGCTTCAACACATCTGCAGCCTGCTGCAGAAAATCCTCCAACACCTTAATCTCTGCATTTACCTCTATACGCAAAGCCTGAAAAACCTGCGCGAGGTATTTATTTTCTTTTCCTCTCGGGATAAATTCTGCTATCGCCGATTTAAAACCATCTATATCTTTAAAAGGCTGCTCAAGGCGCAAAGTAACCACCGCACGCGCCAAAGATTTTGCATTTTTTACTTCTCCGTAAATCCCAAAAATCTTATGCAATTCAGCTTCCGGATACGTATTCAAAACTGCTGCTGCTGTTAACGTACGCTGCTGATCCATACGCATATCCAGATCGGCATTATAACGGATGGAAAAACCACGTTCAGCCCGATCAAACTGATGCGAGGAAACCCCCAAATCAGCCAGAATACCATCCACCTGCCTGAACCCTTTTAAACGAAGGTTATTTTTAAGAAATCCAAAATTCTGATCAATAAAAACAAAACGATCATCATCCGGAATATTCTGTTGTGCATCCGGATCCTGATCGAAAGCAATCAGACGACCCTCCGGCCCCAGGTGCTTCAAAATTTCGCGCGAATGACCACCACCACCAAACGTAACATCTACATACACGCCATCAGGCTTTATGTTCAAGCCCTCTATACAAGGGCCAAGCATTACCGGCACATGATAATTACGCTCCATCATCCCTCCTGTTTTTACCACCCATTACTTCCTCTGCAAGCAAAGCAAAGTTTTCAGGTACATCATCAAACAAATCTTCATAAGCCTGTTTATCCCAAACCTCTATCTTATCCAACTGACAAGCTAAAACCAGATCAGCACCAATTCCCGCAAACTCAATCAGCGATTTCGGCAACAACACGCGTCCGGCAGCATCCAGCGTAAGCTCAGTTGCCCCACGCGTAAAGGCCCTTAAAAAATCACGATTCTTTTTCTCATACAGATTAAGCTTATTTAAATCTGCAACAATTGCCTCCCATACTTTTTTAGGATAAATAACCAGGTTCTTTTCAAAACCCCGGTTTATAACCAATCCATCACGCTCCGCTTCGGGCAATTGCTTCTTAAGCGAAGCCGGCACCATTAGGCGTCCCTTCGCATCAAGTTTACAATCAAATTCTCCCAAAAGTTGAGTCATAATAGTAGCTACACATTTTATGTAGTGTAAAAGTAAGCAGGTTCTACCACTTTTTACCACTTTTTACCACAAAAAAGTTTTCAACACCCTTTTTCTCCCACCAGCAGGTAAAAAAAAGCATATATTTTTCATTAAGAAAAAACAAGAAAACCACTTAAACACTGATAAAAAGCCATTTACACTCAAAAACATGTTGGTGGTAAAAAAATTATCGGGCGATCTTTTTTACCACTTCGTGGCCACAAAAAAACCCTGCAGGTTTTAAAAACATACAGGGTTTTTAGCTTAAATCCGCAAAAATGCAGATCCGTTTACCGTTAAATACGGCTTATTCGTTAATGGCTTTTACACCTGGCAACTCTTTACCTTCCATATATTCAAGCAAGGCACCGCCACCGGTAGAAACGTAGCTAACTTCATCTTCGAGACCAAATTTTGCAATGGCTGCTGCCGAGTCTCCCCCACCGATTAAAGAAAAAGCACCATTTTCTTTTGTGGCTGCTACAACAGCATCGGCAACTGCTTTGGTACCTACCTGGAAATTCTCCATTTCAAAAACACCCATTGGCCCGTTCCACAATAATGTTTTAGAGTTTTTAATAACATCAGAAAACAATTCGGCCGATTTAGGGCCAATATCCAATCCCATCCAATCTGCCGGAATGTGACCGGATGCTACATCTTTTTTATCTGCGTCGTTTGCAAATTTATCTGCAACAATGGTATCAACCGGCAAAATCAGGTTTACACCTTTTGCTTTGGCACGTTCAATTAATTCCAAAGAAAGTTCTTGCTTATCAGCTTCCAGCAAAGAAGTTCCGATTTCGCCACCCTGTGCTTTGGCAAAGGTATAAGCCATACCACCACCAATAATCAGGTTATCTACTTTTTCAAGTAGTTTTTCGATTAAAAGAATTTTATCAGAAACTTTTGCGCCTCCCATAATAGCCGTAAAAGGACGCTCTGCATGGTTTAATATTTTTTCTGCATTTTTTAATTCCGCAGCCATCAGGTAACCAAAATACTTTGCATTCGGGAAGAATTGTGCAATAACAGCTGTGGAAGCATGTGCACGGTGCGCTGTTCCGAAAGCATCGTTTACATATACATCGCCCAGTTTTGCCAGTTTCTCTGCAAAAGCAACATCTCCTTTTTCTTCCTCTTTATAAAAACGAAGGTTTTCCAACAATAAAACTTCGCCCGGAAACAGATTTTCTGCCTGTTTTACAGCTTGTTCCCCTATACAGTCATCAGCAAACTTAACTTGCAGATCCAGCATTCTTGATAAATCGCCCAGAATATGTTTTAAGGAATATTTATCAGTTGGTCCATCTTTTGGGCGCCCTAAGTGCGACATTAAAATTACAGATCCGCCATCGTTTAATATTTTTTCGATGGTAGGCAATGCGGCACGCATTCTTTTATCATCGGTAATTTTAAAATCGCCATCTAATGGCACGTTAAAATCAACCCGAACCAATGCTTTCTTATCCTTAAAATTAATTTGGTCAATCGTTTTCATCTTTATATTATTATTTATTGAGGTTTAACTTTATTTCGCAATTATTACAAGTCCCTTATCTTCTTAATTACATCTACCAAACGACTGCTGTAACCAAATTCATTGTCGTACCAGCCCACTACTTTAACCAGATCACCTACAATAGAGGTTAACTGCGCATCAAATATACAAGAATGCGGGTTATTGATGATATCAACCGATACAATCGGATCTTCGGTGTATTCAACAATGGCACTCATTTCTCCGGCCGCTGCCTGTTTAAAGGCTTCGTTGATCTCGGCTATGCTTGCTTTATTTTTTAAGATGCAGGTAAAATCTGTAAGCGATCCGTTTAACACCGGCACACGTATACCTGCCCCGCCTAAAGAACCTTCCAGCTCCGGAAAGATATGGGTAATGGCTTTCGCCGCGCCGGTTGTTGTTGGAATAATAGAAGCAGAAGCTGCGCGTGCACGCCTTAAATCTTT
>JASLGV010000169.1 GCA_030149995.1 Pedobacter sp. | reverse complement strand
GTTTAATAAAGAAGGACTTAAACCTTTGAGCGAGAATGCCCGGCGGATTTTCGCCTTAAGAGATACCTATATCGAAACCATCGATGCGGTTATTTATTTTTTGCAGGGAAAAAACCCAACCCTGGCTTTGCAGATTTGTGGCGACGATTTTTTACCCCAGGCATCGCGCTTTGCACAACTCGAAGAGCTTGACTGGGCCTTTGGAACAATGGGTACACAAGACAAGGCAAAACACCTGGCTACGCTTTATCTGGAAGATATTTCTGATTTTATTGTAGAATGTGTAGATGAGAATTTTGGTTTCAGCCGGTATGCCGAGCGCTTGGGCAGAAGTGCCAATTCTTTTGATGAATTATACCTGGCGCTTCAAAAAGAGTTAACCTATATAGATGAAATACTCATTGAGGTACTGCGCGAAAGGATAGAAGATACCAGTCCGGCGTTGTTTCTGATATCGGTTCCTTTTCCGGGAAATTTGTACAGTGCATTCAGATCTGCTCAATGGGTAAAAAAACATCATCCGGAAATAAAAATTTCGATGGGTGGCGGTTTCCCGAATACAGAACTGCGCTCGCTTTCTGATAAACGTGTGTTCGAATTTTTCGATTACATTACGCTGGACGACGGTGAATTGCCTATTGAGCTGTTGGTACAAAATATACGTGGACACTTGCCACCGGAGGTCCAAACCTATAAAAGAACCTTTTTACTCGAAAATGGCACGGTGGTTTACCGGAACGATGCCTTCCGTAAGGATTATAAACAGACCGATGTAGGTACACCCGACTATTCGGATTTGAAACTGGACCAGTACATTTCGGTGATTGAAATTGTAAATCCCATGCACCGCATGTGGAGCGATGGGAGGTGGAACAAACTCACCATGGCACATGGTTGTTATTGGGGCAAATGCACGTTCTGTGATATTTCCCTTGATTATATCAAAGTATATGAACCTGTTCGGGCACGGACCATTGTAGACCGGATGGAAGAACTGGTTGAAAAAACCGGTCAGAATGGTTTTCATTTTGTAGACGAGGCAGCACCGCCGGCACTGATGCGGGAGGTGGCTTTAGAAATCATCAGGAGAAAATTAGCGGTAACCTGGTGGACCAATATCCGTTTTGAAAAAAGCTTTACCCGGGATTTGTGTTTGCTGCTGAAAGCATCGGGTTGTATTGCTGTATCGGGCGGACTGGAAGTTGCATCTGATCGTTTACTTAAACTCATCGATAAGGGCGTTACGGTACCGCAGGTTGCAAAAGTAACCCGTAATTTTACCGAAGCAGGCATTATGGTGCATGCTTATTTAATGTATGGCTACCCAACCCAAACCGTTCAGGAAACGGTCGATAGTCTGGAAATGGTGCGCCAGTTGTTTGGTACGGGCGTGCTCCAATCGGGGTTTTGGCATCAGTTTGCCATGACGGCTCATAGCCCGGTTGGTATGTATCCGGAAAAGTTTGGCGTTGTAAAAGAAACAGAAGAAATCGGAACGTTTGCCAATAACGATATCAGCTACCGGGATAAAACCGGTATCGATCACAGCAAATTTAGCTTCGGATTGAAAAAATCACTTTTCAATTTTATGCATGGAATTTGTTTCGATTATGAATTGCAAGACTGGTTCGACTTTAAAATCCCCAGAACCAAAATACCCGCCGATTTTATTGAAAATGCCTTAAATGAAGATGAAAGTTTTAACACCAAGTCGACAGCCAAAATTGTTTGGTTAGGTGGAAAGCCGGAAATCGAGCATTTTGTGAAATCCAAAAAAGGAAATTCATGGGAGATGGCTACGCTAACTTTTCATAATAAAAAGGATCGGTTCAGCATTCAGACAAACCGACCGGAAGGAAACTGGCTGGCTGCTATATTGGAAAAAACAGCTGTTGCCCAAAAAGAAGTTTATACTTTTCAGGATGTTAAAGCCGATTTTGAAGCCAGTTTTGAAGATTTTGAATTGTTCTGGTATTCGAAACCGATTAATACGCTCAGGAAATCGGGCTTACTTGTTCTGTAGTTCAATCTATTGCTGTAATCACTTAATCTAATTTTTACCCCACCAGCCCTTACATCTTCATTTTAAAATGCGTTAAAAAGTAGATGATCAATATCAGGATGAGCGAATTCAGGATCAGCAGGATCCAGGAAACAGGCGATTTCCTGTTTTTCATAACCGCCACAAAAGAACTGATGTAAGCCGTAGCCATTAAGGCCAGAAACAGGTTTACCGTTTGAATTCCCAATAAATAGTATCCATCGTAAGAAAAGACAAGAAAGCCCGCTAATAGAAATATAACAGAGGCAATGTTGTATAATTTATTTGGTTTCATAAGATGTTTTCCTGTTTAGACGTATATTTTTCTTTGTCGACACCAGTTAAATTTTAACAGGCGTCGACAAAGATTATAAATAAAAATTAATCGCAGTGCGGAACGGTAAATGTCCAGGTTTCAGACTCGCTGTTTGGAATTACATATCCGTTTCCTTTTGCATTTTCAAACCAGAGTTTGCCACGTAATTTTTCTCTTGTACCCACTTCGTTCATGGTTGCACTGTCGTAAATACGGCCATTAATCATTACGTATTTGATTTTTTCAGAGTTACGGATGTCATCAAGGGGATTGGCATCCATAATAACCAGGTCGGCCAGTTTACCGGTTTCTAATGAGCCAATTTCTTTGTTCATGCCCAGGTAAGCAGCTCCGTTTAAGGTAGCGGCTCTGATGGCTTGTAAAGGTGTCATTCCGCCTTGTACCAGCATCCACAGTTCCCAGTGTGCACCCAACCCCTGTATTTGGCCGTGCGCACCCAGGTTTACTTTGGTGCCACCATCGGCAATTTTTTTGGTTGCCTTGGCTACGTCAATGTGGTTGTAATCGCCATATTCAGAAGTGGTTCTGCGCCTGGATCTTGCATCGATAATAGAGCGCGGTGTGTAAGTCATTAATTTTTCATTTTCCCATACGTTGGTGCGGTCGTACCAATAGTTCTCGCCCCATTGTCCGCCGTAGGCAACAATCAGCGTAGGGGTATAGCCTACCTCGGTGTTGTTCCAGAAGTTAACCACATCTTTATATACAGGGGTAACGGGAATGCTGTGTTCAATACCTGTATGTCCGTCGGCAATCATATTCATATTGGTAAAAAAGGTAGAGCCGCCTTCGGGAACTACTTCCATTTTCAGTTGTCTGGCAGCCTCTAAAATCTGCTGACGCTGATCTCTTCTGGGCTGGTTGTACGATTTTACTGAAAAAGCACCTACCGCTTTGAGGCGGCGTAAATGTGCCAATGCATCATCCAGGCTGTTTATTACAACTTTAAAATCGCCATCTGCTCCATATAAAATAGAACCGGTCGAATATACACGTGGTCCGAGTAAACGGCCGGCTTTCAGCATTTCACTCTGGCTGAATACCATTTCTGTATTGCTCGAAGGATCGTGTGAAGTGGTTACACCAAAAGCGAGGTTGGCCAGGTAGCTCCAGTCTGATTGCGGGGTAATACCATCGGGGCTGGTGCGTAAATGCGCATGTACATCTACAATACCCGGCATAATGGTTTTGCCTGTTACATCAATTACTTTGGCATTTGCCGGAATATTTACCGCACTAACCGCGCCAATCTGGGTAATTTTATTGCCATCGGTTAAAATCGTTCCTTCTTCAATTACCTCATCACCTTTCATCGAGATGATGCGGGCGCCTTTCAGGGCAATTATTCCGGTCGGTACATCTGTTTTTAAGGTTAAATTGATTTCCGTTGAAGTGGCCTGTACTTTTGGCGTACTTCCATCAAAATTAAAAGCACTGTTTACATCGATGCTAAAATATTTTGGTCCTAAAGTCCAGTGCAGCACTTTACTGTCGGTACCCCAGTGTATGTAAGAACCACCATCGGTGCTTACTTTAGCAACCGGGATGGCCTTGTTGCCCGCCGATGCGTCTTGTGCCGTACCAACGTTTACCATAGGTGTGATGTATACATTAAACAGTTCGTTAAAAGCAAGCCATTTATTATCGGGGCTGATGCTGAACTGATTGGCGTACTGAGAAGTGAAATGCGTACGTTCGTTTGCTCCATTCAGATCAATACTTTTTAAAGCTTTTTTACCATCGGCATAACTCTGAAAATAAACACGCGTATCGTTGTTGTTAAACTGCGGGCGTATACCGTTTTCAGTTACCAGCGTTTTATTGCCGCCATTTGCCGCCATGATGAAAATGCCGGTACCCCGGCCATAGCTGTAACCCAGTACATCATTTCCAACGCCTTTTCTAAAAACAATTTTATCTCCCTTACCCGAAAATTGTGGCGAGTAATAAAAGCCTTTTTCATCTGTTAAGATGGTGCTTTTGCCAGTTTTAAGGTCTGCTTTTCTGATTGAACCCCGCAATTCATCGTTCCAGGTTGTGTATACTACGGATTTCCCGTCGGGGCTAAAGCTTGGTTCAAATTCAAAATCTGTTCCGTTGGTAAGTCTTTCTACCGATCCGTTGGGTAATTCCTTTTTGTAAAGGTAACCGGCGGCATTAAAAACCACAGTATTACCATCAGGCGAGGTGGCCAGCTGGCGAAGCATTTTTGCCTGAAAATCATTGGTAAATACCGGTTGTTCAAAATGCAGTGCTTGTTGAACCGTTTGGTTGCTGGTTGCCGAGAAAGGTATCTCAGTTGTTTGCAGATTGTTTAAATCTGCTTTTCTGATTTTACCTTTTGCATAGAAAACCAGCGATTTGTTATCAGGAGTCCAGGCAAAGTTTGGATATACTCCAAATATGGCCCAGGTTTCCTGCTGATCGTGTGAAAGATCCTCATAAACCGGCCATTCATCGCCTGTTTTTATGTTCTGAACGTATAAAACTGATTTTAAACGTACTCTTTTTACAAAGGCGATTAAAGTGCCATCCGGCGAAACCTGCGGGCGGCAGGCACCACCTTGCTGGTTAATAAATGTACTTAATTTACCCGTATTTAAATCCAGCTGACGGATGGCATAAATGGTTCCGTTGGGATCCTTGCTGTATTCGAAATTAGGACCCGGGCTTACATCTTCACTAAAGTAGACATAACGTCCGTCTGGCGAAACATTGGGTTCGCCGGCATCTTGCTGGTCGTTCTTTCTTTTGGTTAGCTGAATGCCATCGCCACCGTTTATGTTGTACATCCACATTTCTCCTGCACCCAGCGAGCGGCTGCCAGTAAAGTGCTTACGTGCAACTAAGTATTCGCTGTTGGGCATCCAGGTTGCATTGTTCAGCAAACGGAATGTTTCTTTGGTAATTTGTTTTTTATTGGAACCATCACGGTTCATAATCCAGATGTTATCGCCGCCACTCCGGTCGCT
>JASLGV010000161.1 GCA_030149995.1 Pedobacter sp. | reverse complement strand
CAAGCAACACCACAATTGTCACCCCTACGGCTTGCATATAATATCCGGAGCCTACAGCCATACCAATAGCTGCCACAATCCAGATGATACAGGCTGTGGTCAGTCCTTTAACCCGGTTTTCTTCTTTAAAAATTACGCCTGCGCCCAGAAAACCAATGCCGGTTACAATATTTGAAGCGATGCGGTCGTGACTGGTAAGTCCGATCTTAACAGAAAGAATGGTAAACAAGGTAGACCCCAAACCGATCATAATCATTGTTTTTAATCCCGCCGATTTACTTCTGTATTCCCTTTCTGCCCCGATTAAACCACACAACAATGTGACCAGCAAAAATTTATTAACCTCGCTTTGTGTTATAAAATGGCTGCCTTCTAATATATTGTTCATATTACCCTTACTTGTAATCAAGTAAAGATATAAGTTTCGTAAATAAATACCATTATTTAAAACCGCTGTGAATGTCAGAATCCCATTGGGAAACGCAGAATATATTTGGCACATAAAAAAACCCCTTTTAAGCCGGGCTTAAAAGGGGTTTTTACGTATATCTGAAAGGCGTCGGCTTACATCATACCGCCCATACCGCCGCCGCCCATAGGAGGCATTGCAGGAGCACCACCTTCTTCTGGTTCGTCTGCCAATACAACTTCTGTTGTTAACAACATGGCTGCAATTGAAGCTGCATTTTCCAATGCTACACGGCTTACTTTAGTTGGATCGATAACACCCGCACCAATTAAGTTTTCGTAAACATCTGTACGTGCATTGTATCCGAAATCAGCTTTGCCTTCTTTAACTTTTTGTACCACGATAGAACCTTCAATTCCGGCATTTTCGCAAATCTGACGCAATGGCTCTTCGATGGCTCTGCGAATGATCTGAATACCGGTATTTTCGTCTTCATTGGTACCTTTTAAGTCTGCCAATGCTTCTACCGCACGGATAAAGGCAACACCACCACCTGCAACAATACCTTCTTCTACAGCTGCACGCGTTGCGTGTAAAGCATCATCTACACGGTCTTTTTTCTCTTTCATCTCAACTTCACTTGCTGCACCTACGTAAAGCACCGCTACACCACCTGCTAATTTAGCCAGACGTTCCTGTAATTTTTCTTTATCGTAATCTGAAGTAGTGGTTTCGATTTGTGCTTTAATCTGGTTAACACGTGCTTTGATGTCGTCTGCGTTACCAGCACCGTTAATCACGGTTGTATTGTCTTTATCTACAACAACTTTCTCTGCCTGACCTAAATAAGTTAAATCAGCATTTTCTAATTTATAACCTCTTTCTTCAGAAATTACCGTACCACCGGTTAAAATGGCGATATCTTCTAACATTGCTTTTCTGCGATCGCCGAAACCTGGTGCTTTAACAGCCGCCACTTTCAGTGAACCACGGATTTTGTTTACAACCAATGTAGCCAGGGCTTCACCGTCTAAATCTTCTGCAATAATTAAAAGTGGTTTACCTGTTTGAACTTGTTTTTCTAAGATCGGCAACAATTCTTTCATGTTGCTGATTTTTTTATCGTAGATTAAAATGTAAGGGTTTTCTAATTCCGCTTCCATTTTATCAGCATTGGTTACAAAGTAAGGAGACAGGTAACCTCTGTCGAATTGCATACCTTCTACCGTTTTTACTTCTGTTTCAGTACCTTTTGCTTCTTCTACAGTAATAACACCATCCTTACCTACTTTACCCATTGCTTCTGCAATTAAAGAACCGATAACTTCGTCGTTATTAGCCGAGATAGAGGCTACTTGTTTGATTTTGTTGTTGTCTTCGCCAACTGCCTGTGACTGAGATTTCAGGTTTTCTACAACAGCTGCCACTGCTTTATCAATACCACGTTTCAAATCCATTGGATTTGCACCTGCTGCTACGTTTTTAATACCTGTTGTAATAATTGCCTGTGCTAAAACTGTTGCTGTAGTTGTACCATCACCTGCAATATCTGCTGTTTTAGAAGCAACCTCTTTAACCATTTGGGCGCCCATGTTTTCAACAGCATCTTTCAGTTCGATTTCTTTAGCTACCGAAACACCATCTTTTGTAATGGCTGGAGAACCAAATTTTTTATCGATAATTACATTACGACCTTTAGGACCTAAGGTAACTTTTACTGCATTTGCAAGAATGTCAACACCTCTCTTCAGGGCGTCGCGTGCTTCTACATTATATTTTACTTGTTTTGACATTTTATTTTAAATTTAAGATGATTTAATCCGGTTATAAAAGTTTCTACTCCCGACAAATAATCTATTGTATAAATTTTTGCTTTGATTAATTAACCTACAACTGCGTAAATATCTGTTTCACGCATAATCAGGTAATCTTTACCTTCAATCGGCAACTCAGTACCGCCATATTTACCGTATAAAACTACATCGCCAACTTTAACACTTGGTTTTTTTCCTTCAGAATCCTCTTCAGAAACTGAAACAACCGTTCCTTTAGATGGTTTTTCTTTTGCAGTATCAGGAATATACAAACCTGATGCAGTTTTTTCTTCTGCCGCAGCCGGTTCAACGATTACTCTATTTGCAGTGCCGGCAATTGGTTTAAGGTTTAACGCCATAACTTTATTATTTTTTATTTTGATTTTATGTTTTTACATCGAACAACACTTTTTATGCCAAGTGTTTCAGATAGACATTTTTTCACCCGTTCTGTCAATTTTATAACCAAATAGAGAACCCGCTTAAAAATAAGGTGTCAGCTTGACAGGAGACTTTATTTCCAGCTTACTCCTAACCCATCAAACGGCGGTATCGTTCAGCCCTCATACAGGCCCCTTTAAAAATCATCTCCTAATGATGCCCGTAAACAAAAAAAGCTTCCCGATGGGAAGCTTTTTACTATACAAAAGGTATAATACTTATTTCTTTGTTGTATCTGACTTTGCAGGTTGAGCTGGTGCTGTGTTGTTCAGCGCACCACCAATTGGAGAAGGCGTAGGCGTTTTGTTTAAACGCTCCTGAATAGATGAGTTACCTATTGAAGCCGAACCACCACCACTTTTAGCGATTGTTGTGATAGACAAGGTTAAAACAACAATTGCAGCAAGTAAAACCCAAGAGCCTTTCTCAAGAACATCTCCTGTACGTTGTACACCGAACATATTGCTGCTACCTGCACCAGCTGCTAAACCGCCACCTTTAGGGTTTTGCACCAATACAAATAAGCCTAAGGCCACACACACAATAATTAATAGAATGATTAAAAAGGTTACCATGGTTTATAGTTTTTTATAATTTCTTTTCAATAGATTGGATAAGGTCGGCAAAGTAACGGCTTTTTTCCGGATATTTCAAACTTAATTTTTTATAAGTATCTATTGCCTTGTGATAAAGCATCTGTTCGATGTATATTTTAGCAAGTGTTTCTGAAACCAGGTCGTAATGATCTTCTGCGCTTTTTTTAGCCTTATTCTCATTATCGATCTGTTCGGGTTTTGGCGGTTTAATGGTTGGGTCTTCTTTTAAAAACTTATCAATAATGCCGGCTCCTTTTACATCTCTAATGCCTGAAGCATTGTAATCGGCCAAATGATCGGCTACTTCAAAAGGGGTCTGAATGTGAAATATATGCTCTACATATTGCTGTTGAAACTCTACCGGCGCTGTTCGTACAGCTGATGATGAAGGTACGGGGCGTGCATGTGCATAAGGCTGAAAGATCTGCTCATGTTCTTTCCGGGTTTTTGCCAGCCACCATAAAAATGTATAAGGAAGCTGGTCATCATCATATTTCGAAACAAAATTTACTTCCGGTACAACCGTTTCTACTTCCGGTACCCGGCTCACCGTTTCATGACTGAGCTTTTTTTCAAAAGCAAAAAAATCGGCATTTGCTACATTTTCCAGAATCACTTCTTCCAGCTGAACAGCGGACTGCTCTGGTTCCGGCTCCGTTTCTTCTACCAGCTCAGGCTCTTCGGCATCTACCGAAATCTCTTCCGGCTCTTCTTTTAAAGCAAACGAAAAATCATTGATTTCTTCAACTTCAGGCTCTGCGTCCAGACTAACCAGGGCATGTAAAGCTGTACGGTTGCCATACAAAGCGGCCTGAGGTATAAACTGCGCCTCTGCCCTTGCCAGCAGCATATGCAGGGGCTGCATATACGGATATTCTTCTAACGCCTCCTTTAACATGGTTACATGCGCTGGCCTTACCTTTTCTGGTTGAGCAAGTAAATTTACCAGGAGCTGTTTATTATCCATATTATCGGTTTAGGGCTAAGTTAAAAAAATGTAGCTGTTTTTAAAAATGTGAACGCTGTAAATCAGACAGCTTAAAGCCACCTACAGGTTCGGAAAAATATCATTACCACTGTGCAAAAGCACGGTTAAAAATATCTTCTGTAAGTTGTTTGTTAATGTTATTAATCGCTTCGGGCTGCAATGCCTGAATGGAAGCTCCGTTTAAAGGAAAATCAAAGTATCGTGTAAAGCTTTCTTCAAAACTCTTTTTAACATCAAGCGTATTGGTGTATTTCACAGCAACCGTAATCGTTAAACGGTTTGAACTGGCAGTAGGCGTACTGCTTGAGGTTAAAGCCACTGGTTTGATATCGTAGCCCGTAATACGGCCTTCAAAAATAGCCTGCCCATCGTTTTGTGTCATACTCAAACGCGTTTGCTCACGAATACGGGTTTTTAAAGCCTCCGTAAACTGGTTGCTTAAGGTTGGGATTACCAGCGGTGCATTATTTTCAAAAATCCGGACGGTTACCGTTTTCATTTCCGGCGGAATAGACGCCCCTCCAAAGCTATAAGAACAGGCACTTAGCGCAGCAATAATCAGCAATCCAAATAATTTAATCTTCATCAGTTTATTTTTAGTCTTTTGACACGAAAGCGTTTAAGCCCATGACTATAAATCGAGTTCTTTTATTTTGCGGTACAGCGTGCGTTCAGAAATACCCAGTTCCTGTGCCGCAAATTTACGTTTCCCTTTGTGTTTTTTAAGTGCCTTTTTAATCAGGTCAGATTCTTTATCAACCAGCGACAGCGATTCTTCTACCTCTTCTGCATCGTGCGCAAAGTTGTAATCGCTGTTGTTGCTTGGTGCCGGCTGCTGAATGGTAAACCCCAGCTCCTGCCCGGCTGGCAACTCCACATCGCGGTACAACTGATTAATATATTGCGGATTATCGGCCAGGACTGTTGCTGTGTTGCCGCCATGCTGTATAATTTCGGCTACGAGCTTTTTCAACTCCACCATGTCCTTTTTCATATCAAAAAGCACTTTATACAGAATATCTCTTTCGGTAAAATCCTCTTTCGAAGAAGCGTTGATGGCCATTGGTAAATTACTGCCCGCTTCATTCGGGATGTAATTTAACAGTGCCTGGCCACTTACATTTCGGTCTTTTTCGAGCACACAAATCTGCTCTGCAATATTTTTAAGCTGCCTCACATTACCCGGCCAGCTGTAATTTGTTAAAACCTGGATGGCATCCTGATCGAGCTGTAAACCCGGACTGCGGTATTTATCGCTAAAATCTGCTGCAAATTTCCTGAACAAGAGATAAATATCTTCTTTACGTTCTTTTAATGCAGGAATTCTTAATGGAACTGTATTTAAACGATAATAAAGATCTTCTCTGAATTTACCATTCTTAACGCGGTTGTAAACATCCACGTTGGTGGCTGCGATGATGCGGACATCTGTTTTCTGTACTTTTGAAGAACCTACACGCAGATACTCACCACTTTCCAGGATACGAAGCAAACGGGCCTGTGTACCAAGTGGCAATTCGGCTACCTCATCTAAAAATATAGTACCTCCGTTTGCCACTTCAAAATATCCTTTACGTGCCTCGTGTGCGCCGGTAAAAGATCCTTTCTCGTGCCCGAAAAGCTCAGAATCAATTGTTCCTTCCGGTATGGCTCCACAGTTTACAGCAATAAAAGCACCGTGCTTACGAGCACTTAGCTGATGGATAATTTGCGAAAAAACCTCTTTACCGCTACCACTTTCTCCGGTAATCAAAACCGACATATCTGTGGGAGCCACCTGGCTTGCAATATCTATCGCACGGTTAAGCAAGGGAGAATTTCCAATAATGCCGAACCTTTGTTTAATATTTTGTGTATCCATTTATAAGATTTTAGTAACCTGATAAGTAGCACGCCCCTTTATTGAGCGCCTCATCTTTTACCTTATTAAAAACCTGTAAAATCTATATGTTACAGCCGGGCTCCCCATGCCCGATGTTTATTTTTACGCAACAATCTTACCAATTAAAGTCGCTGATGTACATTTTTCTATTAATACATCGGCATACTGACCGGGCTTAACGTTTTCGGTAACCGGAAAAACAACCATTGCACCACTATCACCACGCCCGCAATAATCCTGATCTGATTTTTTCGAAGTTCCTTCTATTAAAACGTGAATGGTTTTTCCAACCCACTCCTGTAAACGCATTAACGAATGTTCCTGTTGTTTGGCCAGAATTTCGGCCAGCCGGCGTTTTTTAACCTCTTCGGGAATATCGTCTTCCAGCTTTCTGGCGGCCAGTGTACCCGGTCTTTCAGAATATGTAAAGTTATAGGCAAAATCATATTGCACATAATCCATCATACTCAGCGTTTCCTGGTGCTCTTCTTCCGTTTCCGTACAGAAACCTGCAATGATATCGGTTGAAATGGCACAACCTGGAATGATCTGCCTGATGGCATCAATCCGGTTAATGTACCACTCGCGGGTATAGGTCCGGTTCATCAGTTCCAGCACGCGACTGTTTCCAGACTGAACAGGTAAATGGATGTAATTGCAAATATTATCGTATTTGGCAATGGTATATAAAACTTCGTCTGTAATATCTTTTGGATGCGACGTTGAAAAACGCACACGTAACTCCGGACTAACAAGTGCCGTTTGCTCTAAAAGCTGTGCAAAATTTACACTTTCGGTCCCGTCTTCAGAAGTCCAGGTATACGAATCTACGTTCTGTCCCAATAAAGTAACTTCGCGATAGCCGGCATCAAATAAACTTTTTGCTTCTGCCACAATTGAATGCGCATCGCGGCTGCGTTCACGTCCGCGGGTAAAAGGCACCACGCAGAATGAGCACATGTTGTTACATCCGCGGGTAATGGAAATAAAAGCAGTGATTCCGTTGCTGTTTAAACGAACAGGGCTAATATCGGCATACGTTTCCTCGCGGGATAAGAGCACATTAACAGCTTTATGGCCGGTTTCTACCTGCTCAATCAGGTTGGGTAAATCGCGGTATGCATCGGGGCCTACCACCACATCTACCAGGCGCTCTTCTTCCAGAAATTTGGATTTTAAACGTTCGGCCATACAACCCAGTACGCCTACAATTAATTTAGGATTGCGTCTTTTTTCTACGCCAAACTGCGATAAGCGGTTGCGCACACGCGTTTCGGCATTCTCCCGGATCGAACAGGTATTTATAAAAATCACATCTGCCTGATGGTAATCGCCTGTGGTTTCAAAACCGGTTTCAGACAAAATAGAAGCAACGATCTCGCTGTCGGCAAAATTCATTGCACAACCATAGCTTTCTATGTACAATTTACGTCCGTCTGGTTTTTCAGGGTTGTTTAAAATTAAAGCTTCACCCTGGCGTGCCTCATCATGTGTTTTATCCTGTACTTGTAAATCGATCATTTTAAAAAAGATTTTGGGATTGCAAAAATACACAAATAAAATTAAAAATGACAAATTGACATGCCTTGTTGTTTTGTTTACTTTAACGTGATTTTCATTTGGTGGTAAATAAACGGCATGCTTAATCAACATAAGTCAGCACCAGGTTCCTTTTATACAAACCATTTCGGGTTGCGGCTGTTTTAAACGGATAACGGATCACCTATGACAACCAAGCGAAAAAAAATCTGGACCTGGATTGGCGGCATCATTGGCGCCTTTGTAATCCTCGTTGTTACGGCAGCACTAATCCTGAGTGCCCGGTGGAAACCGCTGCTGTCTGAAAAAATAAAAACTGCTATATACAACGGATCTCATCACCTGTATAAAATAGAGTTCAGCAACATCCGGATGAACCTGTTAACCGGGAGCATTGCAATCGACAACGTAACACTCATTCCGGATAGTACCGTATACACACAGCTCCAAGCTGCCGGAGCTGCACCAGCCAATGTTTTTGAAGGCAAACTGCAAGAACTTCAAATTAACCGTGCCGGTATTTTAACCGCTTACTTCCGGAAGAAAATCGAAATCAGTTCAATTGTGCTCAACAAACCCTCCATCAACCTGACTTTTAACAAGATAGATCAACACCCCGATAAAACAAAATACAAAAAAGACCTTTACCAGCAAATTTCCAGTACGCTGAAATCTATCCACGTTAAAAACATCAAAATTATCCAGGCGGATTTTGATTACATCAATAAACGTCCGGCCCAGAAAACCGTTAACAGGATCAAACAACTGAATGTGAACATCACCGACTTTCTACTGGACTCCCTATCGGGAGCAGATACGAGCCGTTTTTTCTACACAAAAGACATTTCATTTGAAGTAACGGGCTATAAATCGCTCACAAAAGATAAAATGTATACGCTTAAAGTTGATACTGTTCAGGGCAAAGCCTCAACAAAATCGTTGACGGTAAAAGGCTTAAAATTAATTCCCATGTACCCGGAGCTGGCTTTCAGCCGGAAATTCAAGGTACAGAAAGACCGGTATGATTTGGATTTCAGCGAAATCGTTTTTTCGGGTTTCGACTATTTTAGCCTGAGTACCGATCAGAAAATACAAGCCAGGGCGCTCCAGATCGGGCGGGCCAAGGTAAATGTTTTTATGAGCCGTGAATCGCCTGCTCCGCCCGGGCTCGACAAAGCCCGCAACTATCCGCACATGGCCCTTAAGCGATTCGACATACAAACCCTCATCGATACAATACAACTTAAAAATATTGATGTAAGTTATGCTGAATACAATCCGGCAAGTAAAAAAACAGGATCTGTTGCTTTTAAAGGGCTTAACGGATCTATTTCTAATGTAACAAACGACAGCCTGCAGCTGATTAAAAATCATCATGCCATCGCCAACCTGAACACCAGGCTGATGGGAAGCGGACAGTTAAATGTACGCATCGATTTTAACCTTACAGATAAAAACGGAGCTTTTACTTATAGTGGCAACCTGGGTAATTTTGATTTCAGGCAACTCAATCCTTTATCTACTGCTCTTGGTCTGGTAGAAATTGAAAGCGGACAGGTTCAGCGCATCGACTTTAAAGTAAACGGTAATACGCGGAATGCTACAGGCAATCTGCAAATGCGCTACAGTGACCTGAAGGTAAAACTCCTGTCGGATAATATAGATGGAAAGGGTACAAAAGAAAAAGGCTTCCTTTCGTTTCTGGCCAATAAACTGCTGATTAAAGATGCCAATCCGCTTAAAGGAGAAGCACCGCGAACAGCTACCATGCAAAACAACCGCATTCCTTCGGCCTCGTTCTTTAACCTGATGTGGAAGACCCTTTTTGTTGGCATAAAAGAAATTGTTGGTGTGGGTATTGTACCGGAGAAAAATCCGGTTAAACAGCAAAAAGTAATTGCCAAAAAAATAAAAGATCAGAAAAAGGCCGATAAACAGAAAAATAAGTAAAAAAACGTTAAAAAAGCATCGCTATTTTTAACAAAGGACTGAATAAGTGTATATTGCTTTTAAAATCTGTATACATCTTAAATGCCTGCAACAAAAAAATACACTTTTAAAATTCTAAAATGGCTTGGGGGTATTTTTTTGCTGTTTTTTATCCTTCTGGCAGCAGCGGCCTGGTATTTTAACATGAAATATAAACCGCAGCTTACCGAAGAAATAAAGGCCATGGTTTATACCTCAACAGACAGTCTTTACCGCATTAGTTTTAAGAATGTAACCACCAATGTACTAACGGGTAAAGCATCCTTAAAAGAGGTAAAAATCACACCAGACACAGCCCGTTTCAGGCAGTTAATTACCCGCAAGCGGGCACCCAACAACCTGTATACCATTTCACTTAAAAAACTGCTCGTTAAAAATTTTAACCTATTAGATCTATATTACAATCGCCGGTTGCATATAGATGAACTGATATTTGAAAAACCATGCATAGAAATGCGCAACCAGCAGTTCGATTTCAACATAAACAAGCCTACTCCTAAAATAACAACACCTTACGAGTTCATTTCTAAGATATTAGAAGAATTCAGCATTCAAAACATCCGTTTTAAGGATGCCAGCTTTAAGTATGTAGATAAAAATACGCCACAGCAACACACCTTCGTAATCAATAATTTAAACATTACGCTTAAAGACCTGCTCATTAATGCAACTTCTGCCAATGATCCAAAGCGGATGTACCTGTTAAAAGACGTTGTTATTAACTTAGACGATTACACCTATGTTACACCGGATAAGTTCTACAGCATCAATTTCAAGCAACTTGATTTCCGGGCGTCAAACGGAAAACTAAGGATTAAAAAATTCTCTCTCAATCCTTTATATGATGAAATGAAGTTTGGCCATGTAGCTGGTTATGCCAAAGACCGGTTTAATGTAGACGCCGGCGAAATTCTTTTTAACGGCATCAACCTACCGCTGTATATTAAAACACAGGCCTTCCGGGCAAAAGAAATGGTACTGGCCAATGCACACATCGATGTTTTTAACAACAACGAGCTTCCACGCAGTCCACGTACCAATAAAATTGGCCGTTACCCGCACCAGCTGCTACAAAAACTGCCCGTACCGGTTTTAATTGAAAAGATACAGATAAAATCTCTGAATATAAGTTATGCCCTGTTCGACAAAACCAGCCAACAAAAGGGACGTATTTCTTTCGACCAGACGCAAGGGCTCATCAGCAACCTGACCAATATTCCAGAAATTAAGAAAGCAAATCCTTTTACGGAACTCCGCCTGTGTACTTATCTGATGGGACAGGCAAAATTAGATGTTGATTTTTCTTTTGATTTATTATCAGACAAAGGCGATTTTACCTACTCGGGCATTTTAAAAAATACCAGTGCAAGAATTATGAACCGCATTACCCGGCCACTGGGACTGGTGCAAATCAGTCGTGGCAACGTAGATAAGTTAAAGTTTTCTTTTAAGGCAGATGATTACGGAGCAAGGGGGAAAGTTAATTTCTGGTATTACGACCTTTCCTTAACCTTAATGCGAAACGATCCAAAAAGCGGCTCGCTGGTTCGGCGGGGCTTTTTATCTCTGCTGGCAAATGCCTTGATTATTAACGATGAAAATCCAAGGCGTGATGGCACCTTTACAACCGGACTTGTTAATTACAACCGGCCGGCCAATACTTCTTTTTTTAATATGATTTGGAAAAGCCTTTTCCTGGGCATTAAATACAGCGTTGGCATTACCGAAGAAAAGCAACAGGAAATGCGGGCAAGGATATCGCAGTTTAAATCGATTAAAGCAAGCCGGCAGCTGCGCAAAACCAAAAGAATGGAGCGCCAGCGTCAACGAGAACAGGAACGCATCCATCCCAAAACGAATCAGTAATTCGATACGCTTTTCTATGCTTCCAGCTGTTGCTTTACAATTTCTTCGAGTGCGGTAATATCGAAGGGTTTAGGCAAATAAGCATCCGCACCGGCCTTCTCTGCAAGAGCAGAAATATCATTGTTGGCAGAAAAGTAAATAACCGGGATGTGCATCAGATCGGGATGGCGCTTAATGGCACGTGTAGCTTCAATACCACCCAGATCAGGCAGCCAGTTATCCATAAAAATAAGGTCGGGCATAAACGCCAGCACCTGTTTTTCTATGTCATTTGCCGTTTCAGATGTTTTTATTTCATAGCCCGCATCTTCCAGAATGAAAGTACACAGATCTAAAATATCTCTGTTATCATCAAAAACAAACACTTTTTTTGCAATCATAATCTACCCTTTTTAAAGCATAGGCTTAGTGCCTGGTTAATTTATTTATATAATCAGCCATCTGCGATGCATCTAAAACCACATCGGTTTTGGCGTGTTCAACAGCCTGTTGCGGCATGTAAGGCATTATTGCCGTTTCCGGATTCTGTACAACAACTCTCCCGCCTATATTGTTTACAAATTTTAATCCCTGTACCCCATCGGCATTAGACCCCGATAACAACACACAAACCAGTTTTTCCTTAAACACTTCTGCTACAGACTGGAAGGTTACATCAATAGAGGGTCTTGAATAATTTACCTTTTCAGAATAATCTAAAGAAAAGGTTTGATTTTGTTCGAGCAGCAAATGGTAATCTGCCGGTGCAATATATACATAGCCGGGTTTAAGCGGTTCTTTTTCTTCGGCTTCCACAACTTTTAAAGGGGTTCGCGCCTGCAAAAGATCGCGCAAAAGAGATTCATTACTGGCTTTTCGGTGTACAACGATGATGATGGGAAAATTAAGGTCTTCATTTAGCGAAGGAAATATTTCGAGCAAAGCATCCAAACTGCCAGCCGACCCACCAATAACCAACGCTCCACAGGACTGTTTTTTTAAAGTTTGCGCCATATCTTTTCCGTTCTTATTCTTTTATATTCCTTTGCTTTAAACCAAAAATCAAGACTTTCCTTGCTGCCAAGCGCCAGGTAACCCAGTTTTTCAATACTGTTATCAAACAAATTAAATACTTTGTGTTGTAACTCTTTCTCAAAATAAATGAGCACGTTACGACACAGAATAAGTTGAAAAGCATTAAAGGAATGATCTGACACAAGGTTATGCGTTGAGAATATCATCCGGTCGCTTAAAGCTCCGTCAAACTTTGCCAACGCATAATTGGCCGTATAATAAGAAGAAAAATCTATTTTTCCACCCGATTGTTGATAGTTTTCTGAGTATTGCTTTAAGTGGCTTAACGAAAACATGCCTTTTTTTGCCTTTTCCAAAACAGACGGATTAATGTCTGTTGCATAAATCAGCGTTTTATGCAGAAGGTTCAGTTCTTTTAAGAGAATGGCAATGGAATACGCTTCTTCGCCGGTTGAACAGCCGGCTATCCAAACCCTTATAAAAGGATAGGTTCCCAGTCCAGGCAGTACATCTTCGCGCAGGGCTTTATAAAATGAAGGATCGCGGAACATTTCCGTTACATTCACCGTAATTTCTTCCAGAAACCGCTTAAAATACTGCTTATCGTATTTAATTGCATACCTGAATTCGGCAAAACTTACAAAATTGTCCAGTGTATACAAACGGGTAATCCGGCGCTTAATAGATGCAGACGAATACTCCAGAAAATCGTATCCGTGGCACTCGAGTACATCATTTAAAAGTATCGCTACCTGTTCGTTATCTATCGGTTCTTTTAGCACTGTTAACTCGTAAATTTTTCAATCTGGTGCAGCAAATCATCTACATTAATCGGCTTTGACACATAACCCGATGCACCGGCACTCAGGCAGCGTTCCTTATCGCCCACCATGGCCTGTGCGGTTACCGCCAATATCGGTATTTTGAACATGGTATCTGATTTCCGCATCACCGAAATGGCTTCATAACCATCCATGTCGGGCATCATCATATCCATCAATACAATGTCTATATTTCCATTTTTTTCTAAAACGGAAAACCCTTCTTCCGCACTCATGGCAGATAAACAATCAAAGCCTTTAGCTTTTAGAACAGCCTTTAAAGCAAAAATGTTTCGGTTGTCGTCGTCTATTATAAGAATATTTTTTTTAGGCATGATTAAAATAGGCACTTAATATTTATGATGATTTTCGTACAGCCAAACGCGCAGAAGCGATATAAGCTGATCCATATCTACCGGCTTACTGATGTAATCTGAGGCACCCGCCGCTATACATTTTTCACGGTCGCCCATCATCGCTTTAGCCGTAACCGCCAAAATAGGCAGGTTCCGGTATTTTGGTTGTTGTCGTATGGTGGTGGTGGTTTCATAGCCATCCAGTTCCGGCATCATCATATCCATCAATACAATATCAACATTTGGATTTTCATCTAAGATCTTGAGTGCTTCTTTGCCGTCAATGGCCGCCAGTACCCTCATCTGGTGCTGTTCAAGCATCTTAGTTAATGAAAATACATTGCGTATATCATCATCGGCAAGTAAAACGGTTTTGTCTTTTAACACATCCTGTAGTTCTGAAA
>JASLGV010000099.1 GCA_030149995.1 Pedobacter sp. | reverse complement strand
TCTCAGTCCATTAAATCGTTTTAGAGCCATTATATGTTTTTTCACTCATATAATGATTTAAGGTTTTGAAAAAACAAAAGGGATTACCTTTGATTTCACCACTTTGGACAAAAAGGGTAGAAACATTGACATCGGTATTGTCCCATAGGCCAAATTTTTCATTGAGATAGGCAAAACGTTTAATGTCAAATTTGTCATCGAGCCGGATTAAAGGATAAGTTTTTTCGGATAGACGAGCTGAAACAGCCGGATTGAATTGTGATATTAAAGGCTTCATCTGCGCCCAGGCTTCTGCTATCAAAACTTCTAATTCCTCCGACAACAACTTTTTAACCTGATCTAAATTTTTGATGGATGGCGTTATCTTATTCTTGACCAAGATGTACAAATAGACTGTAAGGCCTCCGCTACCAGCAATTACCAAGAACGCCTGGAGTTCTGGCTTCTGGTACATCTTAAACGAGAATAATAAAAAAATAGCAGCTGCCAGGGCAATGATGATAATCAATAAAGTTTTGAGCGCATGCTTTTTGTTCAATGAAGAACCTGTTTTTTTTATTCTGACTTTCTGTTGATTAATCTGCTCAACAGTCCTTTTATTTGTCTCTTCATTTATATTACCTAATTTGACGCAACTTTCAAAAAAATCACCGCTATTCCTTCTGTGAAGTTCACAATAATGGCTTTTGTATTCATTAAGTGGCTGGTAGGTAGGAAAATCAGACATTTGAAATTGAGCGAATTTAAACTTGTATTATATTACAAAAAATGAATTTATAGGATAATTTTTGTAATTTTTGAGCCTAATATATTAAATATAAATATCAAAAGCTATATGTAAGTATCCTTTAGGCTTAATTTATTGTATTATAACGAAAACCACGTAGATGTCAAGAAATTAATCGATATTGAATAAATTAATTTCTTGAATCAATTTATTCGTTATATGCGGGATGCTTATACTGGTTTTGTCACTTGTATTGGTCTGCCAGCGGATAATATTCTGTCCAGATGCATATATCTTAAACAGCATCAATATTTATACATGATCGTTATCAAGGCCTGGACTCCCGGATCATTAACTGTTACGCCGTAAATTTATCAGTCAAATGTGTTGGTATGGTATTGATTCATTACGATGACATCATCTTAAATTCGGTAGGCCTCATGTTTGTCAACTGGTGAAAATTATTGCTGAACGCCGCGATATTGGAATATCCAATCTCATAGGCAATTTCGGTCATATTCAGATCGCTGTCTTTGATTAATTCCATGGCCCGAATAATCCGCAACATCTTTATATACTGGATAAAGGTGATGTGCAGCTTTGTCTGAAATAATCTTGTCAAACTTCTTACGCTCATCCCCCACTGGCTGGCCGTACCTTCTAAAGTCAGACTTTCACCCAGCCGGTTTCGCAGCTGCCCAACAATGGTCTGAAGCCGCTGATCGTCGGTAGTGGGAAGCTGGATGGAAAATTTCTTAAGATTTTCTTTGGACAACACATTTCTTAGCGTACTCAAAAACTCAAATTCCCACGATCCCTTGAAATAATCACCATGCCATTTTTCACTGAAAGCCAGCATTTCAGCTAAGAGCTTACTCACCGGATAAATGCCCAGTTCATGATAAAATTCGCCTGGAGTTTGTCCCGGAAAATAAATGTTGATGATATACAAATCCTGCGTATTGAACATCAGGTTGTGCGGATAGTTTTTCGGAATCCAGATATAATGATTAGACGGAATATAAAAATCCTTTTCGTTTGTCTGCAGGTAAGCAATCCCTCCAAAAACCAGGAGTAACTGAGCTTTATCGTGTTGATGTGAAGGCAGGCGTTGTTCGGTTTGCTGCCTTACCACCAAAATAGAACCGGGATTTTGGTCAACACTGTTTATAAGTTGCTCAAGAATATCCATATGGCCAAATATAACAAATAATAGGCTAATTATATAAAATGAAGATTTGTGTGTATAAATAATTTTGCTGCGTAAATAATAACAGAATCATTATGAAACAGAAAATCATGAACCCAAATAATGAAATTGAACTGATGGCACAAGAAAGCTCTTGTGAGGATGGATCATCCTGTACAGCAGAAGAAATTGATGCGCTAACGCGCTACTGGCTTTCTTATCCTTTCGTGCCGATGATGGATTTAATTTTAGCCTTTGATGAATTAAGAAAGATGGTGAAAAGCTGGCTTTCAAACAAAAGAAAACATGCCAATTATTTATAAAAAATTATGAAACGATATAAATCAATTTCAATTTTGGGAACCATACTCCTGCTATCCTTACAATTTCTCCATGCCCAGGATACAGAAACTGCACCGAAATGGAGTTTGGAAGAGATATGGAAAGTTGCCGAAGCGAATAACCGCCAGTTAAAACTATCGGATTTAAACCTTCAGCAAAGTAGTTTGGAAGTGCTGGAGGCCAAAGATCATCTGCTACCGGAACTTTCGGCAGGCGGAGATTTTAAGCTTAATTCCAGGTTCCTTATTTACGACGACGGGGTATTCTCCTCACCACAAAATGTACCGGTAAAAGGTTATGGCTACGGTGTGGGATACAACTTAAATGTTAACCTTTTTAACGGTGGTAAAGAAAGAAGAAACATCCGGATAAAGCAGGAAGAAGAAACATACAGGCAGTATGAAGTAGATTTGCAAAAGCACAGCGTAAAGTACAATATTGCGATTGCTTATTTCGACCTGTATAAATTTCTGAACTTCCGTGATTTTCTTGCTGCAGAAATTGCGGCTGAGAAAAAACAGCTATCCCTTATCGAAAGCTTACACAAAAACGGGATTGTGCTCAAGAGTGATGTGCTGAGAACCTCGGTGAAATTGTCACAGCTGGAATTAAACCTTTCGGACATTGACAAAAAAATCGATGTTACTACTCAACGGCTCAACATCCTGATGGGCCGTGACAACGAAACAAAATTAACCATTACCTACCGGGATGGTTTTGAAATAGAAACCATTAAGAATTCTGATTACGCCGATTATGTAGCGATCGCGCTCAACCAGTCGCCAGCGTATAAGATGGTCAATAGCGACATCAAATTGAGTGAAATGAGTATCAGGCAAATTAAAGCTGCGCTTTTACCTAAAGTTTCCTTGTACTCGAATTATAATTATACCTATCCGCAGATCTCATTTTATCCTTATTCGAATGATTTATGGGCATTTGGGCAAACCGGAATCAGGCTGCAGTTTTCCATTGATAATTTATACAAAAGCAAACATTCCATTGCGCGCGCCCGGGTTGTAAATAACCAGGCAAAAGAAAAGGCAAATATTAAAAAGGATGAAATCTCCATTCAGGTAAAAGAAGCTTATTTACAACAGCAGCAGGCTTTGGAAAGTGTAGAAACGGCAGAAAAAAACATCACCAAAACCACCGAAAGCGTTCGGGTTATCAGAAACAGTTATCTCAATCAGGAATCACTTTTGACCGATCTTCTGGAAGCTGAAAACGCGCTGCTGGAAGCAAAATTTAACCTAACAAGTGCACAAACAAATTTAAAACTCAGCCACATCCGGCTGTTGGCCATCGCAGGAATTCTTTAATATAAAAATCATGAATAAAAATAAAACAGATAAAATAATTGTAACCGGAACCAAATGGTTTGGCATTGCCTTATTTACAGGAATCATTATTTGGGGAGTTTTATATTTCTTAAAAGGCTACCGCTATGAACAAACCAATGATGCGCAGGTGGATGCCTATTTGTCGCCCGTAAATGCAAAAGTGGGTGGCTATATCCGTAAAATTTATTATAAGGACAATCAGCAGGTTCATAAAGGTGATACACTGGTGGCTATAGAGCTTGATGAGTACGGATTGAAAAGAAATGCCGCCTCAGCAGAACTGGGTAGTTCGCATGCCAAATTGCCTGTTTTAGCCGCTAACGAAGAAACGCAAATTAAAAGTATCGAAGTCATCAGAGCACAGCTTTCCGGTGCAAAAGCAAGGCTGGATCAGCAGCAAAGAGAATTCGACCGTTATAAAAAGCTGCTGGCGGATGAATCGGTCACTCCACAAAAATTTGAAAACATCAGTACCTCTTTGGCGATTACACAATCTGATTATGCCCAGGCAAAAGCTTCCTTACAAGTAGCAGAATCCAAATTAAATGATCTTCGCGCACAGCGCAATGCAATAGCGGCAGAAATAAAAATTAAGGAGTCGCTACTCGAAAGGCAGGAGCTGGACATTAAATATACCGTTATTATCGCACCTTTTGACGGGCAGATCGGTAAAAAGACCATTCAGGAAGGACAATTGATACAGCCAGGCCAGACATTGGCATTTTTGGTAAACAAAACCGAAGAAAAATGGGTGGTGGCAAACTTCAAGGAAACACAGGT
>JASLGV010000351.1 GCA_030149995.1 Pedobacter sp. | reverse complement strand
ATTTTTTTCATGATCTTTCTATTTATAAGCCTTAAAATGTTACGTTCACCCCGAAAGTGTAGATTTTTCCAACCGGATATTTGAAGAACTCGGTACCTGTAGCATCTACCTCCGGATCTATGCCGCTATAACCTGTCCAGGTAATTAAATTCTCTCCCTGCCCGAAGAAAGTAACTTTCTTAACGCCTGCTTTCGTAGAAATGCTTGTTGGTAAAGAATAAGAAAGTCTTACATTTTTTAAACGCAGATAATCGCCCTTTTCAAGGAATCTCGATGAGGTAGCTGATTCATTCTTGTTGCCACCGGCAATTGGTTTAGGTCTTGAAACAACATCACCCGGTTTTTGCCAGTAATCTTCACCCGCTTGTACCGAGTGGTTAAATCCGCTGTTTATGTAGGCGGTATTTTCAACAAAACTACGGGTCTGGTTAAAAATCTTATTGCCCGTTGCGCCGTACAAAAGGAAAGATAAATCAAAATCTTTATAGCTTACGGTATTGGTTAAACCAAAAGTATATTTTGGTAAAGCCTGACCAATTACGCGGCGTTCGGCTAAGTTATAGTTATTGGTTGTGGTACCATCAGCTTTATACCAGAGCGGATCACCGTTAGCCGGATCAACACCTGCCCATTCGCGCATAAACCAAGAACCTACTGGCTGCCCTACACGGGTAATGGATGCACCATTAACAAGATCCTGGCCATCTTTGGTTTGATTTACCCTATTTTTTGTAAAGGAAACATTAAAGTTGGTTGTCCATTTAACAACACCTTCTAAGTTTGTCGAATTAATGGCCAGCTCAACACCCCGGTTCTGAACCTGACCAATGTTAACCGGCATGGTGGTAAAACCACTGGTTGAGGAGATTGGCAAAGAGAACAGCTGTTGATTTGTCTTTTTGCTAAAATAATCTGCTTCTACCGACAGTCGGTTGTTAAAAAATCCCAGTTCCAATCCTAAATCAAAACTATTTGTTTTTTCCCATCTTAAATCATCGTTACCCAACTGCGTAGGCACTAAACCAGGGTTATCATTATAGTTAACAGGACTCCATAAAGTATAGGAAACGAAATCTCCCAAACCATTTAAGTTACCCGATGTACCATAGCTTGCGCGAAGTTTTGCATTTGAAAAGATTTTTTGCTCTTTCATAAAATCTTCGTTGATGATACGCCATGCACCACCAATCGCATAGAAAACTTCCGATTTGTTGTTTTTAAAGTTCGAAGCCTCATCACGACGTAAACTTACGTTCAGGTTATATTTCGATTGATAAGAATAAGTTGCATTACCGATGTAAGAAAGAATGGCCTGGGTAGAAGAAGTTCCGCCAACACTTACTGGTAATATCGCTGCATTTAACGATCTGAAACGATCGTTTGCAATAATTGATTTACCCGCCGCATTAATACCATCATTTTCTTTAAATGAATATTCCAACATCGCTAAATATGTTAATGAATGATCGGAATTCGGTGCGTAGCTTCCAGATAAAGAGGTCTGGGTGGTATACAATTTATTTTCATTCGCTGAATCATACAAAGATCCGTTCTGACCAAATCCATCTGATGTACGTGCGTCTTGATAAACCTTTTGTTTTGCATTGATCCAGTCTACCGACAGGTTTTCAGTTAATTTCAACCAATCGAATATCTTTAAATCACCGTATAAACGTCCAATTGTTCTAAAGTTTTTATTGCTATTGAAATTATACTGTGTATTGTATAAAAAGTTATCTCCGGTTAAGCCGAACCAACCAGACTCTCTGCCGTTGTACAAAGAACCATTTGGTTTGTATGGCGACTGGATAGGTGCGGTTGCAATGTAACCTAAAATCGGACTTGAATACCGGCTACCGTCTCCTGATGTTAAACCATCCGAATAAGTAAGGTTTAAGTTTAAACCAACCGTTAAACGATCGTTGATTTTTTGTTCGATATTCGAAAGCAACGAATATTTTTTCAATCCCGAACCAATTAAGGTACCATCCAGTTTACCGATTCCACTTGAGAAGTAATACTTGGTGCCTTCATTACCACCTCTTGCCGAAATATCGTAGTTGTAAGAAGTACCTGTTCTGAAAGCCGCATCCATCCAGTTGAAATCAGCATTTCCACCAGCAGCAGTTAAATAATCAGGGATGTCTGCAGGATCTTCACCGGCATTCAACAAACCAACTTTTTCATAAGCCAGAAACTGATCGGCATTCATCAGTTTAAAATTACCAAAATTGGCTTTGGTTTTACCGTATTGTGCTCTTACGTTAAACTCTGGTGCGCCGGTTTTTCCTTTTTTGGTGGTAATTACAATTACCCCATTTGCACCACGTGCACCATACAAGGCAATGGCCGATGCATCTTTCAATACGTCGAAACTTTCAATATCGTTTGGATTTAAATTGGAAAGGATATCGGTTGGTGTAACCTGTGTGCCAGCGTTGAAATCGCCACGTGCCACAACAACCCCATCAATTACGTACAGCGGACTGTTGCCTGAAGATATGGAGTTGATACCCCGTATACGAACAGATTGAACCGCTCCCGGCTGTCCTGATCCCGTAGTAACCACAACACCTGTTACACGTCCTTTCAAAAGCTCATTCGGATCGGCAACCGGCGAATCTTTGATTTGCTCTGCAGAAACCTTAGAGATTGCACTTGTTGCATCTCTTTTATTCTGAACGGTATAACCGGTTACCACAACTTCTGATAAAGAACGGGCATCAGAAACCAGCACTACGCTAATCGTGCTTGCGGTACCGACTACACGGCTTTGCGTGGTATAGCCAATGTAAGAAAACTCTAAAACCGCCGTATTAGAGGGAACTTTAACCGAAAACTTTCCGTTTCCGTCTGTAATTGCACCTGCCTGGGTGCTTTTAACCTTAACACTTACGCCAGGGATGGGTAGCCCATCGTCCTTTCCCGTAACTGTACCAGTAACTGTTCTTTCCTGTGCCATTGCAACTACTGCAAAAAACATACAGATGAACAAACTTTGTAGATGTTTTTTCATGGTAAAATAGATTTATAAATACATAATCTAAAATACGTCATCTGCTGTATGAAGTAAAGTTTTTTATTATTTTTTAATCATCTGTAAATCAGTGAATTAATACAAATCGCACGCGTATTTACAAAATCATAACAATTTATTTACAATAAAAAACAGCAAATTTTAAAATTTCATTTTAGCATTTTTAGTTTTTTAATTAATTTGCTACGACATTTTTTTCTTAAAAATTAACTTCCCTTAACAAGATCTGACATCCATCAGGAAATTAGAAATCCGGATTCAAAATTGCATACATCCGTTTAATACTACAGATCAGTAGTTACAGAAAATCACGTTACCAAAAAGTACTTTCCCACTTTCCCAGAAATTCCTGAACAAGGGATCAAACGCCATGTAAACAACCTGCCCCTTTCCATATACCTGGGTACCAAGCATCCATCCGCTACGCAGCATTTCGCGCGCCTGCAAGCCTACCAAACCTGTTACAAATCCCTTTTCGTCTACCCAACCTACATTTCCGCCGTTTGTAAGCGGTTCATAAACTTTCTGATCGGTTTTTAAGAAATAATATTTTTTTCCAAGCCCGTAAGCAAAGGGGTGCGAAACATCCATATTTAACCTATAAATGGCGCCAGGAGTTGCATTGGCAAAAAGATTTTTGCCCTTCTCTATCTGCATTGAACGAGCAGACGCCTGTTCCGGGGATTTGTTCGTTACGACTCCCTTTTTCTTGATCTCAAATCCTTTTTTTTCCAGCAGGCTCTCAATGGCATCTTCCATCAAAATCAAACGTCCGCCTTTATGCACCCAGGTCAGGAGTTCCTCTTTTATCAATCCCCCGTATTGCCCGTCGGGCAGGATCAGTGTATTCACTTTATTAAAATCGAAGCGATTTAAATCTGAAGTACTGATTATACTTACCGGCATGCCCAGGTTTTTTTCCAGAAAAAACCAAACCTCTCCAACAGCCTGCGCAGAAACCTCACTACCGGCAACAATTGCCACCTTTGGCTCCTTTAGCAACGGGTATGCATTTGATCCGAAATCTTTTCCCTTATCAACCAAACCACTTGTGGCACCGGAAACCTGCCGGTTAAATTTTTGCGACAGGGCAAGCAGTTTATCCGAAAGATATTTAACGTTTTTTTCATTTTCCAGCCTCAAAACCACCAACGTTCCGGCCGGGTAATCTTTACCATTTACAGCAAAGGGTTCTTTGGCCTGCCTGACTTTAATTTTTTCATTTTGCAAGGCAATAAGCAAATCCAGGTCTTCCGTTTCGCCCCAGTTAAACATCCAGGCCACCGGCTTTGGGTTGCTCACTGCGGGGCTTATGCTTATATCTAATGTATTGTACAAACCTTTAACCGGTTCTTTCGTTGCAAAGGCCCCGAGTCCAAAAGCGTAGGGGAGAGACCAGGCTGTAATATCGTATGTGTTTGAATCTGCCACAAATGTGTTTGGTTCAAACAGTACATTGGCCAGCACAGCCCTTGGCTGCCGCAAATCAACAACCAGGTCGTTTCTTTCGATGGTAAATGTTTCTTCCCGCTGGGTTTCATAATTGTATCCTTTTACTTTTTTTTCGCCGCCAAAAGCAAAAGCGATCTTGTTTTTAGTTAACAAAGCGGCCAGCTTTTTGAGTCTCGAAACGTTATCTGCCTTTACAACAAAACCCTTATAAATACCAGGCGATACAGATACAGATTTCTTAAAGTATTCCTTATAAGCCTGCAACAATTCAGTGTGATGCAGAGAAGTCGTTTCAAGTGTGGATAAACCGGTTGCAAAATGATGTGCAATGCGGTCTTTTAAGGTAAGCGTATCTCCGTTTAGGGTAACCACCGATAAACCTGCACGGATGCCCCCCTGTTCATAGGTCATTCCGATGGCGCCGTTGTAAAGCGGGTAGGTATCGCCATAAGAAGGATACAGGAGATCAAACCGCTCCCTGGTAAAATAAGACCAGCCTTCGGCATCGAAATATTTTGCATTATTTTTACCCACAACGGTTTGAAAATAGCGCTGCCAGGGGGTAATGTTCTGATGAACCGGTTCTGCTGCAGGGGCAAAATAATATGGCTCGTTATAACTCTGTTCATGAAAATCGACATGCACCTGCGGCATCCAGTTATTATACAGGGCTACACGTTGTTCGCTTTCTACTTGTGTTTGCCAGGCCCAATCGCGGTTTAAATCAAAATAATAATGATTGTACCGGCCACCCGGCCATGGTTCGATGTGCTCGCGCGAAAACGGATCGGGATTTGGCTTTTCTCCCACCACGCTGTTAAAATAATTTACATACCGGTCTCTTCCATCGGGGTTTAAGCAAGGATCGATCATCACGACCGTATTTTTAAGTCCGTTTTTAATATCTGGATTTTTCGCTAAAACCAGTTCATAAAGCATTTTCATAGCCGTTTCGGTTGAGCTGGCTTCGTTTCCATGTACATTATAGCTTAGCCACAGAAACACCGGCTGTTCAGAAAGCTTTACCGCATTGCCCTGTGCATTGGCCAGCGCTATGTTTTGCAACCTGAATGTTTCTAATTTCTGCAAGTTTTCTGCTGAAGAAACCAGCGCGACCATTAAAGGCCGGCCTTCGTTGGTACGCCCGTATTCGATCAGCTTAACCCGATCTGTTGCGCTCAGGGCAACCTGCCTGAAGTAATCGGCAACTTTGTGGTGTGGGGTAAAGTGGCTGCCAAGAGCATACCCGAGAAATTCGTCGGGTGATTTTATCTGTCCAAAGGTTAAGGCATAAACACCAATTAAAAGGAGCGACAGGAGTGTTTTTTTAAGCATCGGTATATTGGTTTACAGGCTTAGAGATGGAACAGACCGCCCGCATACCCCACCCATGGTTCCAATTTTTTACCTGATGTTTTAAAGTTTGTTTTTTCTGATTTCTAAAGCTTAATTTTACAAAATATTTTCCAAACCGCTATGACAACAACCGAAAAGCTCTATAAATATTACCTCGAACATGCTCAAATATCGACAGATACCCGGAACATAACACCTGGAAGTATCTTCTTTGCACTGAAAGGTGAACATTTCGATGCCAATACATTTGTCGGGCAGGCGCTGGAAAATGGTGCCTCTTTTGCTGTTGTCGATGATCCGCTTTACGTTAAAAATGACCGGTGTTTGCTGGTTCCGGATGTACTGGCCGCACTCCAGGATTTGGCAAGGTACCACCGCAAACAACTGAATATTCCGGTTATTGGCTTAACGGGCAGCAATGGAAAAACCACCAGTAAGGAATTAATTAAGGCCGTGCTGGCCGAACGGTATAAAACATTTGCTACAACGGGCAACCTGAACAATCATATTGGTGTACCACTATCTGTTTTATCCATTACAAAAACAGATCAGATTGCCATTATTGAAATGGGGGCCAACCACCAGAAAGAAATAGAATTACTCTGCAGCATTGCACAACCTACCCATGGCATTATTACCAACGTTGGCATGGCGCACCTGGATGGGTTTGGAGGTTTTGAAGGTGTTAAAAAAGGAAAAGCCGAGCTTTACGCTTACCTTAAAGAAACCAACGGATATACATTTATAAACAGAAACAACCCTTATTTACTCGAAATGAGTACCGCAGCCGGCTTAAATAAGCTTGTTTTTTATGGAACCGAAAATGGCAACGCCATTAAAGGGCTTTTGAAAAGCAGCGATCCTTTTATAGCGGTTGAATGGACAAACCACGAGATTTCTACAACGGTTCAAACCAATTTAACGGGCAGCTATAATTTCGAAAACATCCTGGCGGCGATTTCAATTGGCGATTTTTTCGATATGCAGCCCGATGAAATCAATAGGGGACTGGCCGGCTACCAGCCTAAAAACAATCGCTCGCAACTTACCAAAACAACTTTTAACACCGTAATCTGCGATTTTTACAATGCAAATCCAAGCAGTATGGCTGCAGCTTTAAACAACCTGAAAAGCTTAACTGCCCCGCACAAAACAGCCATTCTTGGCGACATGTTCGAGCTTGGCCCGGAAGCAGCAGCACAACACCAGCTCATTTTAAACCAGGCTTTAACCTCCGGTTTATCTCAGCTTATTTTTATTGGAAAGCATTTCTACGCCTTTAAAACGGATCAGGCCCGTTTTTTTGAAACACCTGCCGAAGCAGCAAGTTATTTACAGGAAAACCCGGTTCAGGAAAACCTGGTACTGCTTAAAGGATCAAGAGGCATGAAGCTTGAAAACCTGATGGAATATTTATAGGTTATTTTGCCACTTCAACCCATATGCCGGCATCGGCAATGCCGCTTAAAGGATTGTCGCGCATGTTTTGTTCTACTTCAATCTCGTACTTTCCGGCAACCGCAAAATGATGCTTTGTTAATACGGGCAGCACATAGCTAAATAAGCTACCGGAGCCGCTGCCCAGCCATTCGCCATCATTTTTAGCCAGTTTATACTGGTAACGACGCGTTACAACAGATTGCCCTTCCTTAAGCCGAACAAGTACAAAAATATTGGCATACTTATATTCGGCTGTATGCCTTAACTTAAAATAAATATTATAGGCCGGTTGGTTGTCTTTAATTTCAAAGCTTGCCTTTACACGGTTTGTATACACCCATTTTTGTTCGGGTATATCGATATTGGTATCTGTAATACTTGAATCGCAGGCCGAAAACAGTGAAATCAACAGCACGATTACGAGCCATACACCCGGTTTGCTTAATCTATTCAGTTGTTGTTTTTTGCTCCTGGCCATTGTTGTTATTCCGTCTGTTGTTGTTTCTTCTCCGGTTGTTGCGGTTCCTGTTTTTATTGGGTTCCTGCTTTTTAGACGCTTCAGCTGCCGGCTTATCGCCACCTTGCGGTACAGGTTTCTGTGCATGAGGCGGTCGTTGTTGTTTTTGCTGTTTTTGTACCGGTGCCTGCTGCACTGCTTTAGGGGCGCCCTGCGGTTTTTTATTTTCCTGCGGTTTTACGTCTGCACTTCTTTCAGGCTTATTGCCTTTATCTTTTCGCTGCGCGTTGTTACCACGGTTATTTTTTTGATTTCTGTTCTGGTTTGATTTACCTTTTGTTCTCTCGTCTAAACGGGTCAAACTATCCTGGCCCACCACATTTTCATAATCGAAGGTTTTTTCAATAACTACCGGGGCTGCAACCTTGATGGCTTCTTCTTTCAGATTAGGTACCTTTTTACCTTGTTTATTCAAGGCCATAATTTCCTTTACACGCGAGGCTGGTACCGGAATCCAGTTTTCCTCATTCGGATAACTGAACCACATCACTTTTTTAAAGATATCTGTTTTCTGATGGCGGGCATATCCGACTTCTGTATCCAGGTTTTCGATGCGGTCTGGAATATCCTTTAATGCATCCAGGTATGTATCCAGCTCATAGTTGAGGCAGCATTTTAATTTACCACATTGCCCGGCGAGCTTTAAGGTATTTAAAGAAAGGTTCTGATATCTGGCCGCAGCTGTAGAAACGGTCTTAAAGTTGGTAAGCCAGGTAGAACAGCAAAGCTCGCGCCCGCAGGAGCCGATTCCGCCCAGCCTTCCGGCTTCCTGGCGCATACCAATCTGGCGCATTTCGATTCTGATCCGGAAACTTTCGGCCATTTTTTTAATCAGTTCGCGAAAATCAACCCGTCCGTCTGCCGTATAAAAAAAGGTCGCTTTCGTTTTATCAGCCTGATAATCCACATCGCTGATTTTCATCGACAAATGCAGATCCAATGCCAGTTTACGTGCTTTATGCATGGTTTCCCATTCCATCCCTTTGGCAGAATTCCACTTTTCAACATCGGCTTCGGTGGCTTTTCTGTAAATTTTACGGGTTACCTGATCGAGGGTTGTTTTGCGGCGTTTCATCTGGATGCGGACCAGCTCACCTGTAAGTGAAACATGGCCAACATCAAAACCGCCGGTTGGACCTTCAACAGCAACCAGTTCACCTATTTCCAGGTAAATATTATCACTGTTGAGGAAAAATTCTTTTCTCGAGCCTTTAAATTTTATTTCTGTAACCTGAAAAGGTTTATAATTAGAAGGCATATCAAGGTTTGACAGCCAATCGTGTACTTCCATTGTCTGGCACCCACCGGTACCACATGAGCCATTACTCTTGCATCCATTAGGGGTACAACCACCGCCTGTTGAACAACTTCCACATCCCATAATTAATTATATATATATTGAGTGCCCGAAGGCAACGTTTTAAACCGGATAATTTTTACCAGTTGTAAAGATACATCTAAAAACAGAATTTTCGGGTTTGCATTACGCTCTATATGGTAATGTGCTTTTTCGAGTTCTGCAATAATGGCTTCTGCCATGGAAAGACTGAGTACATGCTGACTAAGCTTTTTGGCGGTTTCAAAGGCCATAGGCGGTAATTTAACCAGTTGCTGGGCTCCGCTTAAGATCAGGCAGCATTCGCGCAGATAGTTAATACCATACCGCAAAAAGTTTTTTTGATTTTCGCGTCCCCACTTGGCAGCTTCTTCTGTAAACTCAATCAGCTCGGGTACTTTATTGCCAAATCCCATCCGGAGCCAGCCCGTAAAAGTTCCCGAACTGTCGTGCTGTGTATCGCCAGCCAGCGCTTTTGCTTCAATCAGGTTTCCATCGGCCAGAAAGGCATAATCAATGGCCTGATGTTCTGAAACGCCGCTGTGTTCGAGCAAATAGTCAACAACCTCGTTGTTCTGCAATTTCGGAATTTTAACAATTTGCGTTCTTGATAAAATCGTGGTCAGAATCTGATCCTGACTTTGCGCCACCAAAATAAACAGTGTATTGGCTGGTGGTTCTTCAATCAATTTAAGCAAGGCATTACCCGATCTGTCGAGATATTCGGGTAACCACATAATCAAAATTTTGGTTTCCGCTTCAAAAGCTTTGTAACTTAATTTTTTGATAATATCGTGGCATTCGGCAATGTTGATGTTGGGCTGTTTGTTTCCCGCATCCAGTTTTGACCGCCATATATCCATATCGAAGTAAGGATCTTCGAGCAACATATTACGCCACTCTTCCAGGTAGGTACTGGCAACATCTTCTTTTCCTTTTGCAAAAAACGGGTACGAAAAGTGCAGATCGGGATGAATGAGTTTCTGATATTTACGACAGCTTGTACAATGACCACAACTGTCGTCTGCTGTCTTCTCCAGGCAGTTAATGTACTGCGCGTAGGCAACTGCAAGGGCCAAAGCACCCGATCCGGCAGGTGATAAAAACAACTGCGCATGACTAATGCGGTTCTCCTGAACCGTTTGTATCAATTGTTGCTTAACCTTCTCTTGTCCGATGATTTCTTTAAACTGCATTTGGTGCAAAATAAGAAATAGAAGTGACATATCTGAAATATGCCGTATTATTTGACTTAAGCACCACCCGAAAAATCGGGACCGCCCCGAAAGAAAAGGTGCTAAACAGATGTTCAGCCGGGATTTTACCTCATAAAAACACTTCAAAAAACCCTCTCGGCAAAAAAGCTTACCTTTGAACTTTTTATTTTCACTATGCCCAGGATTATAGCCTTTGATTACGGAACAAAACGCATTGGTATGGCCGTTACCGATCCCTTGCAAATTATTGCAACCGGACTTGGTACCATCCACCCGAAAGATGCGATTGAATATTTGAAAAAATATCTGCAAACAGAGGCGGTAGAGGCTTTTGTTCTCGGCGATCCGAAGCAAATGGATGGTACGCCCTCCGAATCGGCCCAGCATGTAAAAGGCTTTTCAACCTTACTCAAAAAAGCTTTTCCGGCCATTCCACAACATTGGGTAGACGAACGTTTTACCTCTAAAATAGCGCACCAAACCATTATACAAAGCGGATTAAAAAAATCAGACCGGCAGGACAAAGCACGGGTTGATACGATTGCCGCGACGATTATTTTACAATATTTTATGGAGACCAACCGTTTATAACACCATATATGAGCCTGATAAACGACGATTTACAACAGCTTTTAATTAATTACTGCGAGCCTGAAAACGAACTGCTTCAGCATATAGACCGCGAAACAAACCTCAAAGTATTAATGCCGCGCATGCTATCCGGCCACTATCAGGGCCGTGTATTAAGCCTGCTCAGCAAAATGATTTCGCCCAAAAGAATTCTGGAAATAGGTACGTTTACCGGTTATGCTACGCTTTGCCTGGCGGAAGGATTAACACCCGATGGGATTATCTATACACTTGATATCAATGCCGAGCTGGAAGACATGGTTCGTGGCCACTTTTCAAAATCTCCGTATAACCCGCAAATAAAATATATTCTGGGCGATGCAACCGAGAAAGTAAACGAATTAAACGAAGTTTTCGACATCGTTTTTATTGATGCGGATAAGAAAAACAATGGAACCTATTATGATTTGATTTTCGACCGCGTACGGCCCGGGGGGATTATTATTGTGGATAATGTATTGTGGAGTGGAAAAGTACTGCAGGGCGCTCCGGATAAAGACACTAAAAATATTATTAGCTTTAATGATAAAATTGCATCAGACGACCGGGTTGAAAAATTAATTCTTCCGGTTAGAGACGGGCTGTTTATCATCAGAAAAAAGGTTAGCATTTATAAAATCTTAAAACCTGTTATTAAACCGAAAGGCTAAATAAAAAGAAAATATGAAAAGAATACTCACTTTTTGCCTGCTCCTTTTTATGGGCACCCTGGTTAAAGCCCAGAGCACAGAAGACTATATTACAGAACATTCTGATTATGCACAGGAGCTGATGCGTGAGCATAAAATCCCAGCCAGTTTAATTCTGGCCATTGCCATACACGAGTCTGCAGCCGGCAACAGCCGCATTGCCCAACACCTCAACAACCACTTTGGGGTTAAAGGCCCCAATAACAATGAGGAAATACGTTCTTCTTACCGCGATTATTTAAGCGCAGAAGAATCGTACAGCCATTTTGTAGAGATTATGGAAACGCGTTCGCCTTTCAACAACCTGTTTTCTAAATACGATCAGTACGACTACCAGGGCTGGGCAAGGGGCATACAGCGCTCGGGTTATGCACACAGTAAAACCTGGTCTAAACAGGTAATTGCGCTTGTAAAAAAATACGAGCTTTATAATTACGATGAGCGCCCCGAAGGCTACAAAGAACCCGTTTATAAAACAACAAGCCATAAAAAAACCCGTCATCACCATAAAACCAAAACGGGTAAACATTATACCGTTAAACCTGGCGATAACCTGAGCGTAATTGCGAAGAAAACAGGTACACCGGTAAAAGTACTGATGAAGAAAAATGGTCTTAAGAAATCCAATTTAAAACCTGGCCAAAAGATTAAATTGTAATTCAGCACCGTTTATCATGAAACTAAGATCCCTTTATTTAATCCTGCCAGTCGTTTTTTTTAGCGCCTGTAAAAGCCGGCAGTACACTAAAAACAAC
>JASLGV010000551.1 GCA_030149995.1 Pedobacter sp. | reverse complement strand
AACATGGGGTAACTACATTTCTTACCATAGGTGAATGCATCGTGATGTGCAGTATGGCATTTTTGTGTAGTAAAAATTAAAACAATTATGTCAAAACAAGCAATAGAAAAATCATTAACGGATTTGAACAATCTCATTCTTGAAGGAAAATTACTGGATGCTTTGGAAAAGTATTACCATGAAGATGTCGTTATGCAGGAGAATAATGCCCAACCAACCCTGGGAAAAGCGGCCAACCGTGAACGTGAGATAGAATTCATGGCAAATGTAGTAGAATTTAGGCGCGCGACAGCAGTAGACGTAGCTGTGGGCTATAACATATCAACCGTGATCTGGCATTATGATTACACACATAAAGAATGGGGAATAAAGAATTATACCCAGGCTTCGGTCCAGTTTTGGCAGGACGGCCTGATTATCCGTGAACAATTCATTTATCCCGAAGCATAATGAACACTCAGCTGATCTTTAAAACAAAAAATGATTATGGCCCGCTTATTTTGCGGGCCATAGCTGGTACGGTAATGCTTGCACACGGTGCTCAAAAGTTGTTGGGTTTATTTGGTGGATTTGGCTTTGGCGGCACCATGCAGTTTTTCACTCAAACCATGCACTTCCCCTGGATTATTGGATTCCTGGTCATTTTTATTGAGTTTTTTGGCTCGCTTGCGTTAATATTAGGACTTGCGACCAGATTGGTAAGCGTCGCACTGATCATCGTTATAACGGGTATTATTTGTACAACCAATATACACTATGGCTTTTTTATGAACTGGTTTGGTCTGCAAAAAGGCGAAGGAATAGAGTTTAGCCTGTTGTTTTTTGCCATCACTGTTTCTTTATTGTTATCGGGCGGCGGGAAGTGGTCTGCAGATCGTTTGGTGGTAAAAGAATCATCTAATCGGATATAAAATTTTAACATGCAAATTATGGAAACCAATAACATTAATCCCTCTACAAAGGTATTATACACAGGAAAAACACATACTACTGGAGGTCGTGACGGATCTTCCCAAAGTGATGACGGTCATTTAGACATTAAACTCTCCTTATTTGGTACCTCGGGTAAAGGAACAAATCCTGAACAATTATTTGCCGCAGGTTGGTCTGCCTGTTTTATCAGTGGATTGGGGATCGCGGCTGCACAACAAAAACTGGTTTTACCACAAGGCCACGCTGTGGACGCGGAAATAGATCTATGTACTGAAAACGGGGCTTACTTTTTACAGGCCCGCCTAAAGGTTAGTTTGCCTGGTGTACAAACAGAAATAGCGCAAATGCTTATTGATGCGGCACACGAGACTTGTCCTTATTCTAAAGCAACGTTAGGCAATATCAAAGTAGATATTACGCTTGTTAAGAATTAAATGTCAAATCAGCTTCACCTGGTCTGAACCTTGTGAGGTTGATTTCTGTGCGCTTTGCAACATCGATCACGTCATTAAAACAGCCTCCCTACACCATTAAAAATAGCTGTGGTAATTCGTTATTTATCCAACGTTTCAGCTGGTCTATGAGATCATTGTCACTTTGGAACAAGTAAATGTTTGGCACCAGGTTGTTTGAGCGCATTTCTGGCTGTAACCGTCCGGGTAAGCAGGTGATGACCTCATTACAAGTCTGTGTTTGTTAATTTATCATAAAGATGATTTTTAAATCGCTTTGCCATTATGCCCGTTGCTTTATCTGTGTCAATTTCCACCACCATAACCCCACTCTTTCGGTATTCTTGAAAAGCATTCAGGCTGCCATCAGGATTTATTACAGATGTTGCGGATTCCATGTATTCCGATGAGTAGTTTACACTAACGAAATAGATCGTGTTTTCAATAGACCTCATAATCATTGCCTTTTCATAATATGGGTTATTCTTGCTACCCCACTCAGTAGGCTGCTTTCCTTGCGCAGTATTCTCCGTAAATTGAGGATGGAACACAATGGACGCACCTTTTTGTGCTGCCCATCGTACAGATTCAGGATACCTGAACCCCTCATGACAAATAGAAATGCCGAATTTTACACCATTCACCTCAAACAAATTCCTTTCGCTACCTGGTACCCAAAACTCATCTTCTGTTGGATCAAGCTGGTTCTTTGTCTGATGCCCAAGTATATCACCTTCAGAAGAAATAACAAAAGCAAGATTTTGCAAACCATTATGACCATGCCAATCCATAGGTATGATTATCGCAATTGAATTCTTTCTGGCAATTTCACAGACTTGATTTAAAGCATTTTCCAAAGCGTCTGAACTCCGATCCGAAGGCCTGTAACCCATTCCCGGGTAACCTGGCAGGTAAGATTCAGGGAAGCACACAATTTCAGCCTGCCGGCTGGATGCTTCTTTAACCAAATGTTCTAAATTCTCTAACCCTTCTCTTAAAGAGCCGGGTGCTGTGGGTGTAGCTAACGCAATTTTCATATTTGTATTTGCTTTTATTTTGGATGCATTCAAGTCAAGACTCATTTTAATCTTTGCCCTTTGTATTACTTTGGCATCCATTTTTTTTGTTCAATGTCAGGCTTTAAAATTATTTATGCTGTTTTTGCTTAAAATATCGGGATCAAATGCTTAATTCCGGCCGGAAAATATCTCTTAGAACGACCTGGCCCATATCTCTGCTATCATAATTACTTTCATATTTCTTTTTAACAGACACCATACGGTTGAAGTTATTTTTAATTGATT
>JASLGV010000549.1 GCA_030149995.1 Pedobacter sp. | reverse complement strand
TATCAATTAAGTTTAAACTATTTTTTATGAATGTTAAGTTTCGCTTAACGCTGATGAGCTTCATGCAGTTTTTTGTGTGGGCTGCCTGGCTTATAACCATTGCAAATTACTGGTTCGGTACCAAACAATGGGATGGTGCTGATTTTGGGATTATATTTTCTACCATGGGTATTGCCTCTCTGTTTATGCCAACCTTAACCGGAATTATGGCCGATAAATGGATCAACGCAGAAAAACTATACGCTATTTTACATCTTTTATATGCCGGGGTAATGTTCTATTTACCACAGGTTAATGATCCCCATACCTTTTTCTGGATCATTCTTGCTGCCATGTGTTTTTACATGCCAACCATTGCATTAAGCAATTCCATCAGCTATACAACTTTAAAAAACAGCAAATACGATGTGGTGAAAAGTTTCCCGCCCATACGTGTTTGGGGTACTGTAGGGTTTATCGTGGCCATGTGGATCACCAACTTAACCGGAAACAAAGCAAGTGCAAACCAATTTTACATAGCAGGTGTAAGTGCTGTGATTTTAGGTCTTTATGCCTTTACCTTGCCGGCATGTAAACCTTCAAACCTTATCAGCGAGAAAAAATCTTTTGCCCAGAAATTAGGTCTGGAGTCATTCAAACTCTTTGCCGATTACAAAATGGCACTGTTTTTCATTTTCTCAATGTTTTTAGGAGGTGCCCTGCAGCTTACCAATGCGTTTGGCGATGTTTTTATTGATGAGTTTAAAATGTTTCCGAAGTATGCAGAACTGTACGTTGTAAAAAGATCAACACTTATTCTATCCATTTCCCAAATTTCAGAAACACTCTTTATCCTTGCCATTCCTTTCTTTCTGAAACGATTTGGTATTAAAAAAGTGATGGTTATTTCCATGCTGGCATGGGTTTTCAGGTTTGGCTTATTTGCATTTGGCAATCCCGGAGATGGCTTATGGATGATTGTTTTAAGCTGCATCGTTTACGGAATGGCTTTCGACTTTTTCAATATCTCCGGATCATTATTCGTAGAAACCTCTACTACCCCAAAAATCAGATCATCCGCGCAGGGTATGTTTATGATGATGACCAATGGATTTGGTGCCATATTGGGAAGCTTAGCTTCCGGATGGATTATTGATAAATATTTTACCAAAGCTTATACAACCATCCAGGAAACGGCAACGCTGGTTGGATCGACTCCACAAAACAAGCTTTTATTAAATTTCTTAAACTCTAAAGGCATATCTGTGCTGGACAACGGTGATTTAAGCCGGGCTTTACCAGTAAAAGATTGGCACAGCATCTGGTTAACATTTACCATTTATGCACTTGTTATCGCCATCCTTTTTGCCATCATGTTTAAACACAAACACACCAAAGCAGAAATCAACGCCATCAACCATCTCTAATTTTAAATATGTCGTCAGGTAAGTACAGAAAGGAACATAATTGTTTAAACTGCGGATCTCACGTTGAAAAACATTACTGCAGTAGCTGTGGCCAACCCAATTTAGAACTCAAAGAAAACTTTTGGGCCTTCATTACGCACAGCATTGCTCATTACTTCCATTTTGAAAATAAATTTTTTCAGACACTTAAACCGCTTATTCTGCAACCTGGTCAGGTAACTTTAGATTATCTGGCGGGTAAAAGAGCCCGGTACATCAACCCGGTAAGCATGTACATTTTTGTATCTATCGTATACTTTTTGGTGGTTCCTTCGGGTAATCATCATGAAAATGAAGACAAAAATGTACATACAAAAGAAGCTGTAGAGGTAGCTAAAAAAAATATAGACAGCCTGGATTTAAAGAAAGAGCTTGCAAAAGATGGTATACATGTTAATGGCTTTTTAGACAAAGCAGTAAGCATGGCTACCCTTAATTTCCAATATTCGGAATTTAAAAAGTTAAACTTTCAGGACCAGCAATCGGTAATTGCAGGTTTAAAAAAGAGAAACGACAGCCTGAAATCTGATACTTTAAGTGTGATTATTGCAGAATATGAAGAATTACATACAGTAAAACAGGATTCTACGTATGAAGCTTACTTATTGCGACAAAAAAAATTATCTGAAGATGAACAGGACAACTGGTTTGACCGTTTGTTAAAAAAACGCTCCATATCTGTTAACCATAAAACCGCTACCGGCTTTTGGTCGCTGTCTGAAGAAGTTGAACATTACCGGCCAAAGCAATATTTTCTGCTGATGCCTTTGCTTGCCTTTTTCATTATGCGCATATTCAGAAAAAACAAGTTTTATTACCTGGATCATCTCATCTTTACCATCCACGGGATGACCGCCTTTTTTATCTTGAAAATTGTAACAGTACCCCTGCAACAATATGTTTTTGGTGCAACCAGCGTAGTTAGTACCCTCATAAAATGGCTGGTATTCGGTGCCACCGCCTGGTATATGTACAAAGGTCTTTCTATCTTTTACAAGAGAAGTATGAATTCGACCATTAAAAAAATGATTCTGGTTTGTCTTCTATACTGGATTGCTTTCAAATTATCAGAAATCGTTATTGAAAAAATAATATATTACTTTCTGGCTTAAACAAAAATAAGCCTGTAAAACGAAAGGTCACCCGGAATTCCGGGTGACCTTTTTTTATATAAACGGTTCGCGCTTGCCGGTCAATAAAAGCTGAAACGCGATGATTCTTAAAGTAGAACCTTCTTAATTTAAATAAAGATACGATCGTAAATATCGTCTGCGAAAAGGTCGTTTATTAAAAAAGCCAGCTGATGGAGCTGGCTTTTATTCTCGTAAAGAGAAAAATTATTTACGATCTTTAATATCAACGAAATTACGATCGGTTTCGCCAACATAAATCTGGCGCGGACGTCCGATAGGCTCCTTATTCTCGTGCATTTCTTTCCATTGCGCAATCCATCCCGGTAAACGACCCAGTGCAAACAATACGGTAAACATTTCTGAAGGGAAACCAAGTGCACGGTAAATAATACCTGAATAGAAATCTACGTTCGGATATAATTTACGATCAATAAAGTACTGATCTGTTAATGCCGCTTCTTCCAGTTTTTTAGCAATTTCAAGAACCGGATCGTCAATGCCCAGGTTTTCTAAAATATCATCACATGCCTGTTTGATAATTTTGGCACGTGGATCGAAGTTTTTGTAAACGCGGTGACCAAATCCCATCATTCTGAAAGGATCGTTTTTATCTTTCGCTTTGTTGATCCATTTTTCCGTATCGCCACCATCTGCTTTAATAAGCTCCAGCATTTCAATTACGGCCTGGTTGGCACCACCATGTAGCGGTCCCCAAAGCGCTGCAATACCTGCAGAAATAGATGCATATAAATTACAATCAGAAGATCCTACAATACGAACGGTAGAAGCCGAACAGTTTTGCTCGTGGTCTGCATGCAGAATAAGCAATTTGTTCATGGCATTTACAATAACCGGATTTACATCATAATCTTCAGTACGCTGGCCAAAGGTCATCCATAAAAAGTTGGTTACGTAATCATAT
>JASLGV010000548.1 GCA_030149995.1 Pedobacter sp. | reverse complement strand
TACATTTTTAACTACAGATACATTGATACCGGTATAGATAAACGGGAAAGCCACCAGAATTACAATCAGGTATACCCCGAAGATACAACCCACAAAATACAAGGTTGCCAGTAAAAAGCGGATAATCTGTTGTTTGGTTGGCAACGTACTTACAATCGTTACATCCCCTTCCTCATCGTCTATAAGATGAAAAATATATTTAAAGAGTGAAAGGTTAATCGTAAAGTACAGCATAATAAAAACACATACCATTAAAATGCTTAACACCTTACTCACATCTTTAATAAAAAAAGCCATTAAACTGGAAGCGCTTGCCGTTATAAACATTAAAAAACAAAGTGTGGCAATCGAGAAATAATGCTTCTTGGTAATGTTCCAGGCCTTCTGAATCACTTCGTTTACGGCAAATGTACTTTCTTTTAGATAGTTGATCATGATTGATTGAATACGACCCTTTTAAAAAAATCCTGCATAAATCCCAGGCCGTAAGCTGTTAACTGGATAAATGAAGATATAATACTCAAAAATGCAACTTTTAACGATTTATTTACCGACCAGGAGTGAAAAAATATCAACATAAACAGCAACAGCAACACAAAGTTACAGATTACAGCCAGCGGCCAGTAAAACAGGTTACACAAAAGGGTAAAACCAATAAAAAGTGTAAAAGCAGCCGGCATAAAATGCACCAGCTTAAGCTCTTTTGGAAAATGTTTATAAATATTAATACGTGCCCGGCCAAAAAAATGCAGCTGTTTGTAAAACTGCGCAAAGCTGGTGCGTCTTTTATGATAAACTTTTGCATCAGGGATCAGGCCTATTTTAAAACCATTTTCATGTATCCGGATGCTGTATTCGATGTCTTCGCCCAGCCTGGTTAAAATAAAGCCACCAACTTTTTCCCATACCTGCCTGGATACCCCCATGTTAAAACTCCGGGGATGAAACTGTCCGATGTGCTTTTTGTTTCCTCTGATCCCGCCGGTAGTAAAGGGCGAAGTCATGGCGTAACTAATGGCTTTCTGTACAGGTGTAAAACTGTCGTGTGCTGCATCCGGGCCTCCGTACGCATCAAGATGATGCTCGTAAAGGTAATTTTTAACGGTTTCGAGGTAATCGGCCGGAATCAGGCAATCTGAATCAAAAATGATAAAATAATCGCCCCGCGCCCTTTCAAACCCAAAATTACGCGCAAATCCCTGTCCGCCATTCTCTTTAAAGAAATATTTTATATCAAGCTTATTGGCATAACGTTCTACAATTGCTTTTGCATCTTGCTTAGAACCATCTTCTATAACCAGCACCTCAAACTGTAAATAAGTTTGACGGGTAAGCGTATCCAGTAATTCGTCTATTTCCTGCGGGCGGTTGTAGAGCGGTATGATGATGGAAAAAAACATTTTATAAACTTGATATTGGAAGATAATGGCTGCTCAAAAACAGCTCTTGTTTTTATTTTAATTCTTTTTCTATAAGATACTGATTTCTTTCAGGTGCATTGCGGGTAACCAGTTCAGCTACAAAACCAGCCAGAAACATTTGCGAACCCACAATAATGGCAACCAGCGCAATATAAAACAATGGCTGATCCGTTACTTCGCGAGCATACGGGATATGGGCTGCAATATGGTATAATTTACTGCCAATAATCCAAAGGGCCATAAAGGTACCGATCAGGAAACTGGCAACACCCAGCGCACCGAAAAAGTGCATGGGTCTTTTACCAAATTTACCCACAAAAAATATGGATAACAGATCTAAAAATCCATTAATAAAGCGGCTCAGGCCAAATTTTGTGGTGCCATATTTACGGGCACGGTGTTCTACCACCTGCTCGGCAATTTTACTAAAACCCGCCCACTTGGCAATAACCGGAATGTATCGGTGCATCTCTCCATAAACCTCAATGGTTTTAACCACATCGCTGCGATAAGCTTTTAAGCCGCAATTAAAATCATTTAGTTCTATACCACTCATTTTACGCGTAGCCGCATTAAACAACTTGGTAGGAATGGTTTTGGTAATCGGATCGTAGCGCTTCTTTTTCCAGCCCGAAATCAGATCGAGTTTTTCTTCTTTTATGCGTCTGTACAATTCCGGAATTTCGTCCGGACTGTCTTGTAAATCCGCATCCATGGTAATTACAACATCTCCGTTGCTGGCTTCAAAGCCAACATTAAGTGCAGCAGATTTACCGTAGTTGCGTCTGAATTTAATACCTTTTATGGCACTGTTCTGTAGCCGGAGCGATTCAATTACCGGCCAGGACTGATCGGTACTCCCATCATCAACCAGAATAATTTCATAACTGAAATTATGTGCATCCATTACCTTTGCAATCCACTCGGTTAGTTCGGGCAAAGATTCATCCTCGTTATATAAAGGTACTACTACTGATATATCCATTAATCGTATTGAGATATGGGTATTGAGCATCGAGACAAGTCTCAATCTTTCAAAATTCCGGTATTAAACTAAAACGTGCAAATCTCATCAAATAAAATGATAAAACCTGCACGTTGGCTATTTTAGTTGATCACCGTTTTACACGG
>JASLGV010000538.1 GCA_030149995.1 Pedobacter sp. | reverse complement strand
ACCTGTTCTATAATGCTTTTTACAGCAAGTGTTTTGGGCTTTATGGTTACCTCCTGTGCCATTGCAGAACCCAGGGAGCATAAGATAATTATTAAGGTAAACGCTACATTTTTAAATGAAAAATGAGTAAAATTCATATTTTTGAATGTTTTAAAATGATTTTGTTGTATTCGAAAAATTAATTAAGTCTATTTAAAGCACACCGGGCTCTGTTGGTAGCAGGCCCGGTACTTTATTCGCATTTATGAGTTAAGTTGTATTCATTCGCTTATTTTAGGTGATCGGATATTAAGGTTTTACCTGGATTTTCATTCCATTTCTGCTTAGTTTTAATTTGGTACTTTTTTCGATCAATGTGATTACACGATCTAAAGGTTCGTTATTCAGTTCAGCGTTCAGATAAATTTTATCAAGTCCTTTTTCATAAATGAACTTAACGCCATAAAACTGCTCCACCTCCATAAAAACCTGTTGAATCGGCGTTTTATCAAATAAGAGTATATTTTTTCTCCAGGCATTGGTTTGGATTGTATCAACCCGTTTTGGCGGGGTAATTTCGTTGGATTTTTCGGTGAAATAAATTTGTTCTCCGGGCCTGATGAGTTGCGGTTTTGCTCCAACCCTTTCAAAACGTATGCTGCCACGATTTAAAGTTATTTCCAAACGACCGGCATAATAGTTGTTTTTCACATTGAAATGTGTTCCTAACACTTTAATGGCGCTCTGAGCACTGGTATGAACAATAAACTGATGGTCAGGGTCTTTCTTAATATTGAAAAAAGCATCGCCCTTAATCAGCTGAACCTCTCTTAAGCCATTAAATTTTTCAGGGTACCTTAAAGAAGCGCCTCCATTTAATTCGATCACGCTGCCATCGGCAAGTTTTAAGGTGGCTTTTCTGCCAAACGGAACATCCGTTACATGCCAGGCAATTTCATTTTCTGTATTTTCATACCGGGCCTGGTTGTTTTTCCAAAAAATAAATGTACCTGCAGAAATTAAGATAAATACAGCCGCAGCAGAGAGATATTTAACCCGTTTGAATTTCCTGTTTTGTATGCTGCTGATGCGATCCTGAACTGCATAGGAAGCACGCTCCTGAACAACCTGGTCTTGTTCAGACAATTCCACCTCAGGAAGTTCCTCCTTAAGATTTAGCCAGCGCTCCACTTCAGCCCTTTCCAAAGCAGTACAGTTCCCTTTGAAATACTTCTCTAAAAGATGATGATCCATACCTTATAGTTGCTTTAAAAGCAATTAACACAAAGGCCTGAAGGATCTTTTTTTAAAAAAACAGGATAAAGAGCTGATAAAGAGCTGATAAAGAGCAAGAAAAACTACAGATATTTTTCCATTTTTTTCCGGATAACCCTTAAGGCTAAACCCACATGATATTCTACCATGGCCAGAGACATATTCATTTTTTTAGAAATTTCCTTGTGACTCATGGCATATTGGCGGCTCATGATAAAAATTTGTTTACGGGGTTCGGGGAGCTGATTACAATAGGTATAAAAATTGGTGCTCAGTTCTTTATAAACCAGCTCATTTTCCGGGTGACGGTTTGTAGAAGGTTCCTGTATTTCTTCCTGAAGACTGATGTCATGTCTGCTTTTGTTGCGTATAAAATTAAACGACTTCAGTTTGGCTGCCTGATGCAGATACGCCGATATATTAAGAATGTGAACGCTGTTTCTGCGTTTCCAGCAGGAAATAAAAATATCGTGGGCAATCTCCTCCGCATCTTCTTTAGATCCGGTGTATTTTATGCAAACATGATAAACGCTGTTCCAATATTGTTGAAATATTTTATTGAAATCGGCTTCATCTATAAAACGATCAATACCATTATTGATCTTATTTGCATCTGGCATTTTTTAAATCTTTCGGCAAATATAATAATTTAGAATGTTTATAAATAAAGAGAATGATGATTTAAATTCATAAAATATCCGTCAGGATGAATTTTTTAACCATGCCCATCAAAGGAGAATGATTTTTACCGTATAGTAATCCAATGTTTATGTGCATTTGATGACAGATCTGCGGGCTGTCGGATAAATCCAAAAAGAGAATGCCCTTTAAACATCCTCTTTTTTGGAAACTGTACAGACTTCTCCCCTTATTTTAAAGGTGTTGCGGCATTGGAACGACTGATAAATAAAAAGGCATCAAAGTGTTTGCTAATATTGGTCTGTTCGTTTGTTTCCGGACCACTTTGGGGGGTATAACCGATAAAACGTAAAGGTTTTACAATGCCGGCCTGGTTATATTGAGCAGGAAAAAGGTAAAAAGCCGGTATATCTGATTTTAGAAATCCGGTTTCCCAGGCATCGGCTACGGTCTGTTCTAAAGGATATGCTTTCATCGGATTTGTATAAGTATCACGCGATTGTTCGGTCGCGGCAAAAGTACCGGTGGCCGTGCCGGTTCCCATTACAAAATATGCATCGGGAAAAAGTTTAGCAAGCTCGCCGCCCATTCCACCAACGGTACTGTTGTAAACCCCTGCTTTGGCAACATGTGCGTTATGTGCCCAGATAACCATTTTATCCTTCGGATTTTTGAGAATTCGGGCAACATTTCCGGCCATATTCACATCCCGGCTTACTTCCTTTGTTTTGGTTATTTCGTGGTAAAAAGGTGCAAAACCTTGTTTGATATTCAACAGGATCAACTGTGTTTCAGCTTTAATGTGTGCGGGTAAATCTGCTACAGAAATTCTTTGATCCAGGCTATCGGCTAATAGATAACCCTGATAACTACTTTTCATCATGGCATTAAAATCTATTTTAGCATCTTTCCCGTTCATGGCTTCCCAGCCCGCATCCTGTAAAGATGCAGGCTTTTTAAGCGGTTCAATATCTTTAAGAAATCCAGCATGATTTGCCAATACTTTTTGAAGCGCTTCAATATCTGCATTCAGGTAAACATAATCAATACCATCTATGATGATCTGTTTCCGATGCTTCCGATTATAATCTCTTACCCAGGCAAGCAGTTCCCTGGTTTCTTCATTCTGCCAGATGCTTAGCAAGCGCTTTTTCATAAGACCGCTCAAATCTGCCTCGCTGTTCAGTTCTTCGTTCAGCAACAAACCATCACTCAGATCGTTTTCAAAAGCTATATGGGTAAAGCCCTTTTTTTCCACCAACTCGCGGGTAATCCAGTAGCGCAGTTTATAAAACTCAGCCGTACCATGGGTCCCCTCGCCCAAAGCAACAATCCTTTTCCTCTCCATCCGGGAAATTAAGGACTGCGAATCGCCAATAAATTTTTCCCGGTTCGTCAGGTCAACCCGGTAGAGCTGTTGATTGCGTTTTTTTTGCGGCCAGCCATTTAAAGACAAAACAAATATTGAAATAAAGATAAAGAAGGTTGTTTTCATTTTTTTGATTTTTGATGAAGCAAATCAACCCACAAAAAATAAGATAGCGACTTATTATTCGACCAGCTGCAAAATATAAGCGGTTAAATGAATTTTGATTTTTTTAGTCGTGCAAAAACGGATCTTCGTCGAAACAAGACTGCCATAATCAAGAAATATTACGACTTTAGCTCCGTGATGAAGAAAACCGTTTTTACGTTCCCTCTTTTTTTCGAACTCCTTATCTGGCTGCTGTATGTAGCCATTTATAAATATTCCCTGTACCTGCAGGTTTCTGGCTTACCTCATGTACCCAATAATAATTTCCCCTATTCCATCATTTGTTTATACAGCGTCTGTTCTACGCTGATTCTTATACCCTATTATCGTTTGCTTGTACCATCTTTCTTACAACGCAAAAAGTATATATGGCTGTTTCTTGTTACAGCAGGCTATTTTTTTCTGATTATTCCATTTAACAACACGGCTGTTTCCTGGATCTTTAATCAGGCCACAAAGGGCACCATCGTGAACACCTTTTTTAAACAAGCACATCAATTCTGGAACTGGAACCTTTTACTAACCGATCTGATTGCCTTCCTTTGTATTGGTCTCTCCAGATTTTCTTACCAGAACGAAATGAAGCGGTACCAGTCTGAAACAGATAACTTGCACCTGCAATTAAACATGTTAAAAACCCAGTTGCAACCGCACTTTTTATTCAACACGCTGAACAGTTTATATGGAATGAGTTTAGTAGGTGCTAAAGAAACACCTCGTTTTATCTTGTTGCTTTCGCAAATGATGCAGTATATTTTATACGATTGCGATCAAGACCAGGTAAGCCTGCAGGAAGAAATTGATTTTTTAAAAGGTTATTTTGAACTGGAACAACAGAAATTTCCCAAAGCCAGTATTATTTTTGAAGCGACCGAAGCAGATGAATCTTTAAAAATTCCGCCCCTGCTGTTTTTGCCCCTGGTAGAAAACAGTTTTAAGCATGGCCGCCATAAACTGGAAGATCAGGCAGCCGTATATGCCCATTTACAGGTAACAGATAAACAAATTACCTTTACCATACAGAATGATAAATTGCAGGCATTGCCTGTTCCAAACACTAAAAAAACAGGCGGCATTGGTTTGGTAAACCTTAAAAAAAGACTGGAACTTTATTATCCCAAGCAACATAAACTGCTGATAGCAGAAAATGAACAATATTTGGCAACCTTAATTTTAGATCGGCCATGAAATGTATTGTAATAGACGACGAACCCATGGCGCACCAGGTATTGGAGCACTATATCAGCCAGACACCCGGTCTGTACCACCTGGCATCTTTCAGAAATGCAGTAGAAGCTTTTGAGTATTTAAGTAAACACCCGGTTGATCTTCTCTTTTTAGATATTGAAATGCCATTGGTTAATGGCCTCCATTTTTTAAAAGCCCTAACCAACAAACCTAAAACCATTTTTACCACGGCTTATAAGCAATATGCTTTTGAAAGCTATGAACTCGATGCTGTTGATTATTTGCTCAAGCCTTTTTCGTACGAGCGGTTTATCAAAGCGGTAAACAAGGCCGGTTTAAATACCGCTGCCGAAACGGTCTCTACCAGCCACTTGTTAATCAAAGATAATCAGGGGCTGCTCCATCTCAGGCAGCAGGATGTTATGTACGTAGAAAGCTGTAAAGATTACGTAAAGGTATTTACAGCAGAAAAATCCTACCTGATTTATCAAACCTTAAAAGGTATGCTGGAACAACTCAGTTCAAGTCATTTCTTACAGGTACACCGTTCTTATCTTGTAAATAAAAATTACGTGCAACGCATGGTAGACAATAAACTGATCTTAAACAATCAATTTTTTATTCCAATAGGTCCTCTGTATAAAAAAGCTTTGCTGGAGGCTTTAAATAAGTAATGTCTAAATATCAACCTACATATTTTTTAAGCGTATTTTTTCCGTAACCATAAAGATAAATTAACCAGCCCAATCAGCACGGGCACTTCTACCAAAGGGCCAATTACCCCAACAAATGCCTGTGGAGAATGAATACCAAACACCGCGATAGACACCGCAATGGCCAGTTCAAAATTATTTCCGGTAGCGGTAAAAGCAATAGATGCATTTTTATCGTAAGGGACTTTAAGCAGTTTAGCGGTAAAAAAGCTTAAGCAAAACATGCATACAAAATAAATAACCAGCGGAAAAGCAACCTTTATAACATCGAGGGGCAATGCTACAATCCGGTTGCCTTTTAGGCTAAACATCCAAACAATGGTAAACAGCAGGGCATATAATGTAACGTGCGAAATGGCCGGAATAAACCGGTGGTTATACCAGGTAATACCTTTTGTTTTAACAAGCAGGTAACGGCTTACGAAACCTGCCAGAAATGGAATACCTAAATAAATCAGCACGCTTTCGGTTACGGCCTGCATCGATACCTGTACATTAAAATGTGCCAGTCCAAGCTTACCGGGTAATACGTTGATAAAAAGCCATACAAAAAAGCCATAGGTAAACACTTGAAAAATGCTGTTTAATGCCACCAGCAGGGCCGCATATTCCCGGTTTCCCTTAGCCAGATCATTCCAAACAATTACCATGGCAATGCACCTCGCCAGTCCGATCAGGATCAATCCAATCATATACCCTGGTTCATTTCTTAAAAACAGCAGGGCCAATACAAACATCAAAACAGGACCAATTACCCAGTTTAGCAATAAAGAAATTCCAATGGCTTTTTTATCTTTGAATCCCTTCGGCAATAAAGAATAATCTACTTTGGCCAGCGGTGGGTACATCATTAAAATTAACCCCACGGCTAAAGGTATTTGAGTTGTTCCTACGGTAAAAACATCTGTTATACTGGCCATTCCCGGAAACAAATAACCAATCCCTACGCCGGTAAACATGGCAAGAAATATCCATAAAGTAAGGTACCTGTCTAAAAATTTTAATTTTGGTTGCATGTGTTGTTGATTTTAGAAAAGACATAAAACATTTCGGAGGCAATTTCCAGACTTCTTTCTGCATACACGGCTGCCTGTTGCCCGGTATAATCAGCAATCTTAGGATCCTGGTAAGTTATTGCAATTCTCTTTTCTGCTCCGGCAACAAAAGGACAAGCTCCATCGGCAGCCGAACAGGTCATAATGGCTACAAATGCCGATGCCGGGTTAAAAGGGCTGTCGTACTTTTTAGAAAATCCAATAAGGGGCAAAGCCTGGTCGCTGTATTTAATTGCATAAACAGGATTTTCGTTTGCTGCAATTTTAAAAACAAGGAACCCCTGAGCCGACAAGGTTTCTGCTACTGTTGGAAATAGAGCAGTTTCTTCTGTACCACCTGAATAGCAACCTACCTGAGGTACCTGAAAATAAGCGGACGCAACTTGTGCCCATACCTGTGCCAGATGGCTGCGTCTGGAATTGTGTGTACAGATAAAATTGATGTTTATTTCCTCGTGTTGGTTTACCTTTTCCTGTATAACATTTATAAACGGCTGTAGTAAGTCTTTACGCGCTTCGTTTACAGGATGTGCCTGCTGCAAATGTTCAATGGTATTTAATAGTTGCTGAAATATCATATATAAATTTATTAAATCGCAATATTACGATGCGTTAAGCTAAAAAAATGCTTTAGCAGCATTTGTATGTTCCTACCTGATCTGCAAAGAAATTATTTAACAGGGCTTTGATTTCGAGCCATACCCGTTCATCTATACAATAGCATACACTTGTACCTTCTATATTTCCTTTAATAATGCCTATATTTTTCAATTCTTTGAGGTGTTGCGATATGGTGGCCTGTGCCAAACCCAATTCGCTTACCAAATCATTACAGATGCATGCATTTTGCTTGATAATATGTTGCAGAATGGCAATACGCCCGGGATGGGCCAGCGCTTTGAGTATGGTTGCCAGTTGGTTTTGTTCTTCTGAAAATATTTCCGTTTTTGTAGTTCCCATATGATGTTCTATCAACATCGCAATATTACGATTAATATTTCAGGTAACAAAATTCAGTAATCATTAAACAGGTGTACGGCAGCCGGGATCATTCCCGGCTGTTTGCCGCTTAACCTGCAAAAGGCACTAAAACTTAAAATTCTTCGCCGGTAATGGCATTATTGGCCATCGCCCCTGCCGCATTACCTGTTGCAACTGCATTGGCTACCGAACGCATCATGGTGGTACCATCGCCACAGGCATACACGCCCTTAACTGTTGTTTGCTGGGTAGCATCTACTTTTATATGTCCATGTTCGGTTAACCCGCAACCCATTGCAACCGGAATATCCGAATGTTGGCTAAAAGGTATGGCCGCATACACAGCCTTAAAAGCAATTTTCTCTTTATTTTCAAGTATTACATGTTTTACCTGGCCTTTATTGTGTTCGATTTCAACAATGGTAGACTCAATAATTTTTATACCATTTCTGTTGAGTTTAGCCAGCTGCTCTTCGTTAAAATCAGCTTTACCTGAAGTAAAGATGGTGAGGTCATTTGTTAAATTTTTAATCAACGAAGCCATGTGAACGGCCCGTTCGCCATTTGCCATAATAGCTGTCTTCTCGTTCTTAAATTCATACCCGTGGCAATACGGGCAATGAATTACCGAAATGCCCCAACATTCGGCAAAACCTTTTATCTCTGGTAAAAGATCTTTAATACCTGTAGCAAAGATGAGTTTCTTCGACCGGAATTTTTCGCCTTTACTGGTTTCTACTTCAAACCCGCCGTCCACTTCCAAGCCTCTTTTGACATAACCGTTCAAAAATCCGACAGTATCATACTTAAGCACCTGTTTTTTAGCTTTTTCTGCAATTTCTGCCGGTTTACGCCCATCTTGTGTAATAAAATTATGCGAATGTGGTGTTTGCCGGTTACAAGGCAAACCAGCATCTATAATTAACACTTGGCGCAACGAACGCCCAAGCGCCATGGCTGCCGATAAACCTGCGTAACTCCCTCCAACAATAATTACATCAAATTTTTTATTCTCTCTCATAAAATTAAGTTTTGCAAACGAAGAAAACGGCATTGCCCACGCCAATACAAACATGCTACTTTGTTTAAGTACGTCTCTCCTGCTTATTACAACTTTGTCCATTAATAACCGATCTGATCTGGATTATACAACCCGGTTGCCATCCACCCGCCAGCGGTTATTTATGCATAACCGCAAACCGGATTGCAATCTTACAGCTTTAAATACAGATACGCAACAATGTTGCAATAACTTACAAAACAAAGATTAATTCTCCCGGTCACAAAACAGGCTAATCTTTTAACAACTGGTTTTTACCGGTAAAAAAAACGTTTTCATCGGTAAACTTTTCAATCCATCTAAAGGCCAGATAGCTTTGGTAAAAAATTATAAAATATATGTCATTACTAACTCCTTTCATTTGGATTTTAGCCATCCTGCCAATTATTATGATTGCCTTTATCACCTCGAAAAAAGGACAGTTAAAATATCTGTTATTCTTTATCTTATACTTCCTGGCAGATTGTTATCTCCAGCAATTGTGCAGTCAATATCTAAACCTTAATTTTTTAGGTCTTCGTTTTACCTGGATTGGAAAACTCCTGAGCTTAGGCATTTCATTAACAATTATTTTTGCGGTTTCAAAATCACACAGGCAGGAAATTGGTTTTACAACTCAACCCAATTCTAAAAAGCAGCTGAAAACCGGTCTTTTAATTTTCTTTGCCTTTTTACTGTTTGATTTTATTTTCAAGTTAATGTTATTCCCAAAGGGTGGACATTTTGATCTGGAAACCTTTGCTTTTCAGGCAACCATGCCCGGCCTGACAGAAGAACTTGCTTTTAGAGGAATTAATTTGTGGATGCTGGACAAAGTATTCCCACCTAAATGGACTTTTAAAGGTATAAAGTTTGGATGGAGCTTTGTTATAGTAACCGTTCTGTTTGGCGTTGTACATGGTTTAATGCTTACGCAGAATCATCAGCTTAAATTTGACCTGGCAACAATTGTTTATCTATCCCTAATTTCATCCCTAAGCCTTGGTCTTTTAAGAAAACTCTCAGGCAATTTGATCTACCCTGTTTTAGGGCATAACCTCATCAATGTGCTGAACGCTGTGATCAGAATTTTATAATTAAGTTTTAATGAGGCATCAAAAAACTATCTTTGGCTTTGTTTAAAAGATACTAAAATGCAGAATAAACAGGTTTTTTCAGGCTATTTTATGGAAAAGATTGCGGCATTTGATTTCGAAAAATTTTATACCAAAAGCAACCGGTTTTTACTGCACAGCCTGATGTGGCTTGGCTTCGCCCTACTTTTGTTTTTAAGTTACAGGATTGCTTATCACCTCAACACTTTTAACAGCTTCATTCTAACGCTACGGATGGTGATCGTTAACATGTCGGTTTTCTACCTATTCTTCTACTTTACATTGTCCTTAATTTTTAAAGGAAGTGTTGGCCGTGCTGTTCTTTTGGGCATTACCGCCTTTCCGGTATTTATTATTATCTGGCTTTTACTTACCTATTTATTTTCAATTATATACCATGCACTTGGTTTCGAAATTCTAACAGGCGAATTGAAAGGTGCAATTAAGGCAAGTTCAGATCAGACCTTTTTTGAAGCAATTTCTGCGAAAAGAATTATCTCGCAAACCATTATCATTATAGCCATTCTATCGCCCTTCTTTTTTGCAAAAATTCTTTTTGAAATATCCAGACTTTATAACCGCACACTCAAAATTCAGAAACAAAAAGCAAACCTCGAGATTCAGAACATCAACATTGAAAAAGACTTTCTTAAATCGCAACTCAATCCACATTTTCTGTTTAACACCCTGAATAATCTGTACGGTTTAAGTCTTAAAAAGGATAATCTGGTACCCGAAGTGATTCTGAATCTTTCCGATACCATGAGCTATACGCTGTACGAATCGAATACAGAAAAAGTACCTTTAAGCAAGGAAATAGCATTTATCAATAATTATGTAGAACTTGAAAAAATGAGGCATTCAAGGGATAAAAATATTCAACTTGAATTCCCTTCAGAAACCGCTTGTTCAGGTCTGTATATTGCACCGCTTCTGACCTTCACCTTTATTGAAAATGCATTTAAATATGGCTTAAAATCTAAAACCAGCGGGTATTTACGATTAAGTATACATATTAAAGATGGGAATTTCTGTTTCAGTATTGAAAACGATGTAGATCAGACCAACAGAGAAACCGGTTTTGGTGGAATAGGCCTGGAGAATGCCCGGAAACGATTGCAATTATTGTATCCTGGTAAACACGAATTAAAGATCTTGCAGCAGGATAATTATTTTAAAGTTGCCCTCCAGTTAAATTTAAAAAACGAATGAACAAATTAAATTGCATTATTATAGATGACGAACCTTTGGGAAGAGAAGTTGTTGAATCTTTTGTCAGAGATGTTCCTTTTTTAAATATTCTTGCTTCCTTTGAAAATCCTGTTGAAGCCCTTTTATTTATCCAGGACCATCCGGTAGATCTTATTTTCAGTGATATTGAAATGCCCAAACTGAATGGTTTGGCGCTTGTCCGATCTTTAGAAAAGCCGGTTGTTATTATTTTCATCACAGCCTATCGTGAGTTTGCGTTAGATGGATTTGATACCGGAGCGATAGACTATCTTGTCAAACCTG
>JASLGV010000338.1 GCA_030149995.1 Pedobacter sp. | reverse complement strand
CGAAGCAACCTTGCAACAAAGTCGGGCGGCATTTTTACCAAGCTTACAGGGCGATTTATCCGTAACAGATACCAAACAATCGCAGGCAGCTTTAAACTTTCCTGCCGGAACCATTAATTTAGAAACCCAAACGTACAAGGCACAGCTCAGCACCAGCTGGGAAGCCGATATCTGGGGTAAATTAAGCAGTTCGAAACGTTCTGCCTATGCAAGTTACCTGCAAAGTGATGCGGCAAAAAAAGCCGTACAAACGAAGTTAATTGCGGATATTGCAAATGCATATTACAATCTGCTGGCTTTGGATAAGCAATTATCCATTACCGAACAAACGGTTAAAATAAGACGTTCGGATGTGGAAACCATGAAAGCGCTTAAAGAAAGTGCCATTGTAAATGGTGCGGCTGTAGTTCAAAGTGAAGCAAATTTATATGCTGCAGAAGTAACCATTCCGGATTTGAAGAGAAGCATTAAAGAAACTGAAAATGCGTTGTCTATATTACTGGCTAAATCGCCGGGAAGTATTAACCGTTCTACATTGGATCAGCAGGTAGCTTTTAGCAAACTGGAAACCGGCATACCGGCACAATTATTACAAAACCGTCCGGATGTAGTGCAGGCAGAACTTGGTTTCAGAGCTGCATTTGAAAACACGAATGTTGCCAAAACCTATTTTTATCCTTCGCTTACTTTAACAGCTTCCGGAGGGTTATCGACTTTAGATTTAAAAAACTTTTTCGATCACTCGATCTTTTACAACCTGGTTGGAGGATTAACACAACCTATCTTTGCTAAAGGCCAGAACAAAGCACGTTTAAAAACAGCACAGGCGCAGCAACAACAGGCCTTTTATACTTTCCAGCAATCGCTGTTAACCGGCGGACAGGAAGTATCCAATGCATTGTATGCTTACCAAACGGCTGCAGAAAAAGAAACAACAAGAACCAAACAAATTGCTTCGCTTACCAAAGCGGTCGATTTTACCAAAGAGTTGCTTCGTTACAGTTCTGCAACCAACTATACCGATGTATTAACATCTGAGCAAAGTTTATTGTCAGCTCAACTGAGTGGCATCAACGATCAGCTGCAGAAATTACAATCGGTGGTTAATTTATACCGCGCCCTGGGCGGTGGCTGGAAATAGATTTATCTTATTCTCTTTTATAAAAACCGGTTCATTGCTTGTTGCATGAACCGGTTTTTTTTGTCAGGAGAAAACCCACTTATTGGATTCTGCCTGTTAACCATTAAATGGTTCCGGCTTCAATTAACCCAACAGATTTTGCATGTGAAACCGCTTCAAAGCTACTGGAGAAAAGGCAGACAGGTACTTGTTTGGCTTCCATGCGTTTAAGAAATGTAGTTATTTCCAGTTCACGGCCCGAACGTACATTACGGATGTAAACGGCTGCAACCTTCTCCGGATATTTTTCGACAATTGCCGCATAAATAGCCGGGTCCTGCTGCGTATTATCGCCAAAAAAAACAAATTTCTGGTTTGGAAATGCATCCAGGATGCGCATTACCCGTATTAATTTTCCCTCATGCCCCGTTTTACCGGTTTTAAACAAGTCAAAAAATCCTTTAACCTGGTTCAATAAAAACACCCCTTCGGGCAACTTATTAAACCTGAATGTTTCGACAAGATAATCGTACAGGTTCCATTCGCTGCTGCTTACGTAGAAAAATGGGTTGGGCTGGTCTTTGGCCGTATGTGAAAAAGCAAGTTGCCTGTAATACTCGGCAACAGAAGGAAATGTTTTTCGCGTATGCGGGTTTTTAATAAAAAGTTCTCTGAGCCGCCGGCCAATCGTAGCAGAATGCGAAACCATGATGGTATCATCTACATCCGAAATAAAAGCATACTGTGTAATATGCGGAACATAAACAGATCCTTCAGCCCTGCCTAAGATAGAGCCCTGAGGATCCAGTGCTTCAACCATTACCTTGTGCCAGCCTGCTGCAATTGCTTCTTTGGCCTTCCATTCAAATTTAAAAAAGCCGTCACTTTCCGTTTTATTATAGATCGTCTGACTTTGAAAGTGCAGCCGGATTTGTACAAATGGATATGGCTTTAAAATAAACAGCTTTAACAGGTAGATAATATTGGCTATAATGCCATTACTATATGTTTGCCTGGCCTTTGCCCGGTATTTAAAAACATGTCCGTAAACAACCAGGTTATGCGTATGGCCATAGCCATGATAAATTTTTACCTGTACCGATTTATCCATTCAATTAAAACAGTATTCCCTTAAAGTTGTTTTTGCCCTTAGCTGAACATACATCTGCAACATGAAATTATTGTTTATTATCAATACCGGAGCGGGCAACCAGGAAATCAATTTTAAAACGTTAATTGAAAATTATTTCGATGGTCAACCTGCTGAAATTGATTTTTTAATGCTCGATCAGATAACAGGCGTACAGAACCTGAAGCAGAAAATTGAACAGGCTAACCCCGGCAGGGTAATTGCCGTTGGCGGGGATGGTACGCTTAAACTTGTTGCCACAGCGATGCTTTATATGCCCATCCCGATTGGGATTATACCCGCCGGATCGGCCAATGGAATGGCAAAAGAACTGGGTATACCAAACGATCTGAATACAGCCTTATCTATTGTTGTAAATGGCTTAGCCAAAAAGATTCATGTGGTTCGGATAAATGATGAAATCTGCATACATCTCTCCGACCTGGGTTTTAATGCCTATCTGGTAAAAAAGTTTGATTCGCTTCCCACCCGTGGTATGTGGACGTATGCAAAAGCTGCCTGGCAGGCTTTGTGGAACCATAAGAG
>JASLGV010000336.1 GCA_030149995.1 Pedobacter sp. | reverse complement strand
GGCTGGATGTTCCCTTCTCTGCGTATGGTTATCTGTATCCCTTCTGGTATTACCGAGGTAGAGAAACGTGCGGTAAGAGATTCGGCAGAAATTGCCGGAGCCAAAGAGGTTTATTTAATTCACGAACCAATGGCTGCTGCCGTGGGTATTGGAATTGATGTGGAAGAACCAATGGGTAATATGATTATCGATATTGGTGGTGGTACAACCGAAATTGCTGTAATCGCTTTATCGGGTATTGTTTGCGATCAGTCTATCCGCGTGGCAGGAGATAATTTCGATTCGGATATCGTAAATTATATTCGCCGTCAGCACAACATTATGATTGGCGACCGTACCGCAGAAAAAATTAAAATTGAAGTGGGTGCTGCCCTACCGGAATTACAGGATGCTCCTGCCGATTTTGCCGTACAGGGAAGAGATTTAATGACTGGTGTGCCAAAACAAATTACCGTTTCTTACACGGAAATTGCACATTGTTTAGACAAATCCATTTCTAAAATTGAAGAGGCAATCTTAAAGGCATTGGAGATTACACCTCCTGAGCTTTCGGCCGATATTTACCAAACAGGTATTTATTTAACCGGAGGTGGTGCTTTACTAAGAGGATTGGATAAACGGGTAGCCGCTAAAACCAAACTACCGGTACATGTTGCCGAAGATCCGCTACGCGCAGTTGTTCGCGGAACAGGCATTGCCCTTAAAAACATTGGCAGCTATAAATTTTTAATGCAATAAACTGGATTGAAGATATCAGATATGAAAGTTGAGCCGGAGCTGCTTAAATTTCATATCTGACATCTCAGGTCTCAAATCTGATCACAATGCGTAACCTTTGGATTTTCATTAGCAGATATAACGCATTTTTCCTCTTTATTATCTTTTTCACGGTTGGTATTTATCTAACTGTAAAAAATAATTCATACCAGCGCAGTATAACGCTCAATTCGACCAATGAGCTTGTTGGAACCGCCTACGAAAGGTTGAATATCTTCAAAAGATATTTAAACCTGGGCATGGTAAATGATAGTCTTGCTAAAGAAAATGCACAATTAAAGACGCAGTTACTGGCGCTTAACACCATCGATTCGGCCAAAGATGTAAAGGTGATAGACACCAATACCAAACAACAGTATACCTACCTTGCAGCAAAAGTGGTTAAAAACTCTGTAACTCTGCGCAACAACGTAATGACCATTAATAAAGGTTCCTTAGATGGGCTTGAAAATGGTATGGCAGTTATTTCTCCGCAAAAAGGTGTTGTTGGTTTTATAAGAGATGTATCGCCACACCTGGCTACCATTCAATCCTTACTACACAAAGACACCAAAATAAGTGTGGTGGTTAAAAATACCAAGGCCTTGGGTTCGCTGGTATGGGGCGATGGTAATTTTAACATTACCAAAGCTTTTATCAAGGAAGTACCCAACCACATTAAAATGAACCTGGGCGATACCATTATCACTTCTGGATTTGGCAAATTCCCGGCAGGTATTCCCGTAGGTAGAATTAGCAGAACCAATGTAGCAACGAACGACAATTTCCTGTCGGCAGAAATAAATCTTTTTAACGATTTCAGTACATTACAGTATGTATATGTAGTTAAAAACAAATTAGCAAAAGAACAAGAAACTTTAGAAAACCTGGTAAAACCGAATGAATAGCAGAATTATTATAGTAAATGTACTCAGGTGGTTTATATTGCTTTTTGTGCAGATATTCCTGCTCAAAAACATGGGTTTTTATGATCTTTCCACACCTTTTGTATATGTACTCTTTTTGCTGTTGCTGCCCTTTGGCATCCCCAACATTTTGCTCTATATACTCGCCTTTGGAACCGGCTTAACCTTAGATACCTTTTACGACACTATGGGCGTTCATGCAACGGCCTGTGTGGTACTCGCTTTTGTCAGAATATCTTTTATTTCCATCAGCTTAAACCGCGATTCGATAGATGACCCGGAGCCCTCGCTCAGTTACATGGGCTTTCAATGGTTTGCCCTTTATGCTTTGCTTTGCGTAGTGGCACATCACCTGGTTCTTTTCTTTTTAGAAGCTTTTAAACTAACAGAAATCAGCTATACGCTCGTTAGATGTGGCTTAAGTTGTATATTTACGTTACTTGTTATTTTATTAATAGAATTTATCTTCTTTAGAAGAACATCCCGCTAATGGATCAGTTATTTAATCGTAAATACATTATTCAGGGTTTATTTATTGTTATTGCCATTATTTTACTTGGCAAGTTGTTTTACATACAAATTATAAGCGATAAATATTTCCTGTCGGCCGAGAGCAATGTGTTGCGCAAGGTATATAAGTACCCTGCGCGTGGTGCAATTTTGGATCGCAACATGAAAGTTATCGTACAGAATGAACCGGTTTACGATTTAATGGTACTGCCAAATGAGGTGAAGGCCTTTGATACACTCGCACTGGCCAATGCGCTGAACATTACCGTAGAGGATGTACGTACAAAACTCAGAAGAGCCAAGCTTCAGTCTAATTACCAGTCTACCTTTTTCGAAAGACAGATTTCTGTGCAGAGTTATGCCAGGCTTCAGGAAATTATGTACCGTTTCCCGGGTTTCAGAACGCAAGACAGAACGGTTAGGCATTACCCCGATAGCATTGCAGGCCAGTTATTTGGTTATGTAAAAGAAGTTAGCCCCGCTGATATTGAACAATCTGAAGGTTATTACCGCCCCGGAGATTTTATTGGAAAAAGTGGGTTAGAAAGATCTTACGAAGAATTTCTGCGTGGCGAACGTGGTGTAATCAATACCCTTTACGATGTACACAATGTGGCACAAGGAAGTTATGCCGAAGGTAAATATGATGTAAATGCCGTTTCAGGCGATCGTCTTATTTCTTCTCTGGATATCCGTATACAAAAACTGGGAGAAGAGCTGATGCACAATAAGGTAGGCGCTATTGTAGCCATTGAACCTTCTACCGGCGAAATTCTTGCGTTTGTGAGCAGTCCGGGGTACGACCCGAATAATAT
>JASLGV010000495.1 GCA_030149995.1 Pedobacter sp. | reverse complement strand
TATCATCTGCTGAAACTAACTTTTCAGTGGCCAGTATGCGATCCCATTTCAATAAGTCTCTGGCCGTAGTAAACACTTTCGATCCGCCATAAATCCCATCAAGATAAAATGCAAGACGCAGATCTTTGTTATTTTCCGGTCTGATTTTCCTGCCCAGACTATCTGTTACGTAGCCAATTGTTAAATTCTTGACCGGATGCTTTAACCGGTGCCTGGAAATCACACGTGTATTTTTCAACCCACATGGAGCAAAAATATTATCATTCATGAATTTTGGATACGTCTGATGTGAGACACGCTCTATAATTGTAGCCAAAAGCAAATAACCAGTGTTGCTATACTTGTATTTACTGTTTACCGGAAACAACATCTCAGGTTGAAATTTGACCATTAATGCGATAGCATCTTCATTCGACGCGATCTTTGTATGATCCCATTTTTCGTCCATCAACTTTGCATAATCTGGTAGTCCGCTGGTATGAGTAATGAGATTCCTAATGGTAATTCCTTTATAGAACGAGAGTTCAGGAATATATTTTTCAATAGGATCGTCCAGAGATAAACTTCCCTGCTTTTTTAGTAAAAGGATGGCCATCGCAGTAAATTGCTTGGATACCGAAGCAATTTCAAAGATACTCTTGGAATTTAACCGTTCATTGGTCTCTTCGTTAGAAAGACCATAGCTTTTCTCAAAAATGATCTTACCCTTATCTGCAATCAACACATTACCATTAAATACTCCCTCCCGATAAAGCTTACTGTATGTGCTGTCGAGCTGATGTTGCTGGTTCTGGGAATACAAACTTTTTGTAAAAAATAGGCTTAGCCATATAAAAAAAAGATACTTCATAATAAGGGATTAATAAGATAAATCAAAACACGAAAGACTTCGTACATCAAACATACGAAATATTTCGTAAATAATATTCCTTCCGAATCATTAAAAAAAATTAGCCTCTAAATAATGATCTGTTTGACACCTGTGGAAATAACAATGGCGTAAAAAAAATAAAATAATCTTTTTTACGCCTTTACTATAAGGATTCTGAACAGGAGCGCCCTGAATAATTCTGGTATCCTTAAAATACCGTTGTGCAGAATACTTTGAGTATTTAAATCACCTTTTATTGCTTATTAAACCCATTATGGAAGATTTGGAAGAGGGAACTTTATATAAAAACATCATAATTGTAAGGGAACTTCTCCTAAACAACGGTATCGGCGCTGAAGATTATAAATTAAGACCCGGCTGAAGAAAGATTAGCAGATTAGAAGCAAAACTAAATGATTTGACTAATGATAGTATGGTCATTGTTGATATTGAAGGCTTAATTTACAAAGCAGCTGAAAACCTAAAAAAGCTTGATCTAATGGATTTAAATGCAGATATTAAAGGGAAAAGGTAAATTATTAGTTCGATATTTTTTGATATGTAAGCTTTTTCGGATGGAAAACATCGAACTGGAAAAATTAATGAAGTTGTTTTTCTTATCCATCAGATTAACAACAAATTAGTGGATAAAAAAAAGAGATTGAAAGTTTCGAAAAACGATCAATCTCCTTGTGTACCCAGAAGCAGATTCGAACTGCCACGCCGTTGCCAGCGCCACCCCCTCAAGATGGTGCGTCTACCAATTTCGCCACCTGGGTAATTATGCTGCAAATATATATTTAATTTTAGATTAAGAAAATGAACTTTTCAAATTTATCTTAATTCATTAACACTCAATAACCAAACCATCATAAGCAAGGCGTATATGTGCTGGCAACTCCTCCTCTACGATTTTATGCAGCCCTAAATTATGACTGATATGCGTTAAATAAGTAATTTCGGCACCAACCAGACCGGCAAAATCCAGCGCTTCCTGCAAGGTAAAATGCGAAATATGATCATTTCTTTGAAGGGCATTAATAACCAGCACCCGGCTACCCTTTATTTTATCCAGTGTATCGGCAGATACAGTTTTTGCATCCGTTATATAGGTAAAATCATTGATCCTGTAGCCCGTTACCGGTAGTTTATGGTGCATAACCTCTATTGGCTGGATTTCGCTTTCCCCTATATGGAAGTTTTCGCCATTCTGTATCGTGTGCAGGTTAATCTGCGGGATACCAAAATACTTGGTATCAGAAAAGATATAGTAAAATTCGCGTTTTAAGGCCGTTTGTACCCGTTCGGTTGCGTAAACATCAATTACCTTATGCAAAAGATAATTGAAAGGCCTGATATCATCTAAGCCCGCAATATGGTCTTTATGCTCATGTGTAAACAAAACAGCATCCAGGTCCTGAACATTTGCCCGTAACAATTGATAGCGAAAATCAGGCCCGCTGTCTACAACCAGCGTTTTATCTGCCGTTTCAATTAAAACAGAAGTCCTTAAACGCTTGTCTTTCGCATCAGAAGATTTACAAACAGCGCAATTACAGGCAATTACCGGAACCCCCTGTGAGGTACCTGTACCTAAAAAAGTAACCTTCATACTAAAAATTCTTTCTTTTTGCCCAAATACAAGCCTTTAACGCTCATTAAATAATTCGGTTTGTTTCAATGATAAATAAAACTGTTTCTGCTTATCTTCAAGCAGGTTTTCGCTGATGTTACTTTCCTTTACCAGGGCAACAAGTGCTGCAATTTTACCTTCCAGATTGGAAAATTTATTTACAACAATAATTTTATTATGCTCCAGCAAACAGGAACCTGTTTTAAAATTTCCTTTTTCGTAACGAACCTTGTACCCCATGGCCAATAGCAACTGTTCCAGCTTTTCTAAGGTATGATTGGTTAATGGTAAAGTCATCAAAACAAATGTAAACAATACCATCTTAAACTTATAAAGTTTTTTATTTTGATGCCCTCACATTTATAAGAAATAAAAAAGGTCCAGTTACGCATAACTGAACCTCTATTTATATAGGATATTAATTTATTACCTTAAATCTACCAATTCTACACCCGGATACTTTTTAGGATCTAAAGAAAAGGTACTTTCAGGAACTCTTGCATTCGGATAGTTTGTCTTTACCTTGTAGGTATAAGTGTTCCCGTTTTTGGCAAACAATTTCGCACTTACAATTTGCTTCAATGCTTTATCAATACCCAAACGAACTTTAAAAATCGACTTGCTTGCATCAACCGGAACCAGCTCAATTAAAGAAACAGTTTTTCCACCCTCTGTACCATCGCCGATATAAGTATATTTAAATCCCTTCTCATAAAGTGTAAAGATTTTGGCCGGATTCAGTGCTTCGCCACTGTTATCCACATTACTTACCTGTATTTCTCTGTCTTTTTTAAGATAGGTCCACTGACTTTTACCATCGCTAAATAATTCCTGGTTGGTCATAACCACCTTATATTTGTTTGAATTTGCTTTAACGTACAGCGTACCTTCCTGGCTTTCCTTAACTTTTGCGGCCTGGTTATCCAGGGTAAAAGAAAAATCAGCTTTAATTGCATCCTGAGATTTGTATTTTTTACTCACTTCTGCCAAAATTGCCTTTGCCTTCGCCTCTTGTGCAGATGCTGAACCAGCAAAAGCTGCAACGATCATTATTGCGGAGAATAATTTCTTCATTTTTTATTTTATGTTTTTTGAATAATTAGAATAGCTTAATAAGAATTGGTTTAACGACCTCGCTAATCTTTATTATTCAACTCATTCAAGAATTGTTCCAAAGAGTATTCGTCTGGGTATAAAACTTCACGCGCCTTGCTGCCTTCAAATGGTCCAACAATACCTGCTGCTTCCAGCTGGTCAATAATACGGCCCGCACGGTTGTAACCAAGTTTCATCTTACGCTGAATGAGCGAGGTAGAGCCCTGCTGATGCATAACAATCAGTCTTGCAGCCTCTTCAAATAATTTATCACGTTCATCCGGATCAAATTCAGCCTTGCTTCCTTCACCATTTTCATCAACATATTCAGGTAACTGGTACGCTTCACTGTATCCTCGCTGATTGCCGATATATTCTGAAATACGGTCCACTTCCGGCGTATCTACAAAAGCACACTGTAGCCTGATTAAGTCACTTCCCGTGGCCAGCAACATGTCTCCCCGCCCAATTAACTGATCGGCTCCACCACTATCCAGAATGGTTCGCGAGTCTATTTTAGATAATACCCTGAAGGCCAGACGTGCCGGGAAGTTTGCCTTGATGGTACCCGTAATAATGTTTACCGAAGGACGCTGTGTAGCCAGTACCAGGTGAATACCAATGGCCCGCGCCAGCTGAGCCAAACGTGCAATTGGTGTTTCAACCTCCTTACCCGCTGTCATCATTAAATCAGCAAACTCATCCACCACCAAAACAATAAACGGTAAAAACCGGTGCCCGTTATTTGGATTAAGCTTCCGCTTGATAAATTTATCGTTGTACTCCCTTAAATTCCTTACCTGCGCATCTTTAAGCAAATCATAACGCTGATCCATTTCAATACAAAGAGAGTTTAAAGTATTTATAACCTTTTTGGTATCGGTAATAATGGCATCTGCCTCACCTGGCAATTTGGCAAGAAAATGTCGTTCTATCTTATTGAAGAGGGTTAACTCTACTTTTTTAGGATCCACCAGTACAAATTTCAGTTCTGCCGGGTGTTTACTATACAACAGCGAAACCAGAATGGTGTTAATCCCTACAGATTTACCCTGACCCGTAGCCCCGGCCACCAGTAAGTGCGGCATTTTAGCCAGATCGGCAATATAAACTTCATTGCTAATCGTTTTTCCCAGTGCAATCGGTAAGTCCATCGAAGTCTGACTCCATTTTTCTGTTGCCAGTACACTCCGCATAGCCACCATTTCCGGATGCTGGTTTGGCACCTCAATACCAATGGTTCCTTTACCCGGCATTGGTGCAATAATACGAATACCCAAAGCCGCCAGCGACAGGGCAATGTCATCCTCTAAATTTTTAATTTTAGAAATCCGTACCCCCGGCGCCGGAATAATTTCGTACAGTGTTACCGTCGGACCAATGGTAGCTTTAATTTTATCAATCTCAATATTGTAGTGATTAAGTGTTTCTACAATCTTATTTTTATTGGCCTCAAGCTCTTCCGCATTAACAGATATTTTGCTCGAACCATAATTTTCAAGAAGGTCCAGGTGTGGTTTTTTATAACCAGATAAGTCAAGTGTCGGATCGTACTTTCCAAACTGCTCAATCAAATCCTCAGATTTAATCTCTTCCTCTGTTTTCTGGATGGTTAGTGGCGGATCAACCTTTTCCGGCTCAGGACTGCTCTCCACCACCAGCGGCGGACTTGTTACTACAGGTTCGGCCACAGGCTCAGGTTCAATAACAGATACCGGTACAACAGGTGTTAAAGGCAGGTTGGTTGCCAGTGGCGAAAGCACAACAGGTGCAAGCACCTCCTCCTCTACCGGCGGAGCCTCGAAACGACTTGGCTTAATCAGCACTTGCTGTTGTTTGCGCTCATTATTTACCTCATTGACCGGATTTCTGTTCGGTGCAGCAAATTCAACCGCTTCTGAACGTTCTTCTCTAAACAACTCTATATTTCCGGGTACTTCAGGCTCGGTAAAGACTTCTTTTTTACGTTCAGGAAGCTTAAAATCAATATTGTAGGCTATAATTAAAATACTAATGGCAGCAAAAGCAAGCAGACCTGCAACGCCCGCAGCTCCGATTTGTGCAGCCAATAACTTATTACTCCAATAACCAAATTCTCCTTCAACAAAATGAGGCGATTGCGACCAGAAACTATGGCCAAAGCCCATGGTTAAAGATATAAACAACAAAAAGAAAAAGCTGTAACCAAGTGTTTTGGAAATAGAAAGAATTTTCACCTTAAAAAGTAAGCGGTAACCGATAATAAAAAAGGCTAATACAAAAAGAAAAGAAGCGATTCCAAACCATTCATAAATAAACTGGTGAGAGAGCAAAGCGCCAAACTTACCCAGCCAGTTTTGTACAACAGGTGTTGTTACTCCGGCATCTTTCAGCTCTTCGGCCGTTTTAAAAAGATTTTTCCATCCCCCGTTTGCGTCAATCACATAGCTTTGATCGTCTTGCCAGGTAAAAAGATAGGATGTAAAGGCAATTAAGAAATAGAGGGAAAGGATAATAAAAAACAACCCGATAATCTTTATAGCACGTCCATCCTGTAAATCAAAACGTGGTAAAAACTCTTTTTTTTCCTTTGCCGCACGGGCAGATCCGGATCTGCCAGAGACGTTTTCAGCACCCTTATCCCTGAATGTATTGGCTTTAAATTGGTTACCCTTTACCGACATTTTTTACACGTTTCTTTTAATAAAAAACAAACTTATATAAAACTGAGGAGCATTCAATGCATACAATTAAAGAAAAATAATAATTTAATCAAATACCTTATTATGGATCAACACACAGCAGATGGATTTGGCAGATGTTTTTTTTTCGTGCATTCATTAAACCATTCTTATCCATATGCGTCTGTAACTGTAACAGCGTAGCTGATTCAATTTTTTTCAAGTGAATCAGGTTTTGTTTTAGGTTTATCCCGTTTGACTTTAAATTCAAACGGGATTTTTTATTATCCATACTTTTTTAATTTATTATTAACTTCGGTTTAAAATTTAAATTAAAGGATGGATATAACGCAGTTAGAAGCGCAAATTGAAAATGGAAATTTTGAAGCTGTTAAAACAATTTTAACAGCCAGGCCTGAATTGGCAAAAGCCCCAACTTCGTATCAGATATCAGCTCTTTTACTGGCATCTTATTATAAAAAACAAGATATTGCCAACCTGATTGCCTCTTTTAGAAACGACCTCAACATTTACGAAGCCTGTGCAGTGGGTAAAATAGATACCGTTGCTTACCTCATTGAGCAAAACTCAGCCTTGGTAAATGAATATTCGACAGATGGTTTTACACCACTTGGACTCGCCTGTTATTTTGGACATGAAAAAATTACGCAGCTGCTCCTTTTAAAAGGTGCCGACGTAAACCTGGCTTCGAAAAACGGCTTTAATGTATTTCCAATTCATTCTGCCGTGGCTGCCAACAATTACAACCTGACCAAATTATTGCTGGACCAGGGTGCTTATCCGAATGTTTGCCAGAAAGCTGGCCTTGCCCCTTTACATACGGCAGCACAGCTCGGAAACATCGAATTGATTATTTTATTGCTTGAACATGGTGCAGAAGTAAGACTGCGTACGGAAACAGGATCGCTCCCGGCAGATTTGGCTGCAGAAAAAGGCTTTAATGAAATTGCCGCTATATTAAGGGATGATGATTAAAATTCCTTAACCTTATTCCCAGGCTTTAAAGCGGCAACGCTTTACATAATTACGGATATCAAGTACCACCGCTGCCAGAAAATAAAACAAAATAGGAAAACCTACGGCCAGAAAAGACGAATAGATAAAAAACAAGCGTACTTTGGCCGTACTCATATTTAGCTTATTGGCCAGATAGGTTGAAACCCCAAAACTCTGCTGTTCAAAATAAGTAATGATTCTTTGAAACATTTTAAGCTGGTTTTAAAAATTTAATTCTAAGTACAAAGATAACTGTATGGAATTCGTAAACCTTAAACGATCTTAAAAAATCTTTATTATTCTGGCTAAATAATTTAAAATCAGGTACGGACTACGCCATCTTTACGCTCAAAAAGATCTTACTAAGATAAGGAATATTTAAATCAAAATACAGGTTAATTTAATTCAGAACATCCGGATAAAATTACAATCTGCCTGTTACACAACCTGCCTTACTTTGCTAAGCCCGGCCTAAAAGTTTTACTCCAATACCACAAGACAAACACTTCTTACGGTCGCAATATTCTTTTTTCAGTTGCAGGATTCCCTGCGAAATAAAAGCATTTGAAATTTTAACCCCCGCCTGTTCATACGGCTGTAGTACTGAATTTTTTTCGGGAGGTAAATATTCCAGCAAACAAACAGCCCGGTTAATCAGTTCCTGCCGATCGGTGTATTTACCATACGCAAATAAAAACAAGGCAACGGTATTCAAAAGAATGTTATCTATAGACAATGCGCCCATTTGAACTTTAACCTGCTGTGCCGTTTTTTTAAAATGATAATGGGTTTGCCAGTATGTGTTTACAGGAAGTGCTGCAAACAAGTCTCGAAGCTCCTTTACGTCTGTAAATTCGAGTATTTTCGAAAAAAGATGGTATTCCCGTACAATAAGTGCTGCGAACTGGGCAAGCCGCAGGGTTGGAAAATTCTGTGGACGCAGGCGCATAAATTTCCAGACAGACACCTCAAGACCGGTAAGATTATACTTTCTTTTTAAAAATCGGTATTCCCGTTGCAGGGACAGTGGATACGCTTCTTTAAAACGATCTTTTAAAAAACCCGCAGTACCGAATAGCAGAGCCTCTATTTGCAAAGGATTATTTTTATGGCGCGCATAAAGTGCCTGCGGAATGGATTTTGCCAGCAGTTCAAAAGGTAAAGCATTTACTTTAAAACCAAAATTACGCGCAAGAAAATGATAAAAGCATTCTTCCCAATTGCCT
>JASLGV010000325.1 GCA_030149995.1 Pedobacter sp. | reverse complement strand
TGTCAAAACGTAAACCTGCAGTCAGTTTAAAACGATCGCTGATCTGATACTGATCTTCTCCGTATACGCTGTACATGTTCAGTTTAAATTCTGCTGGCGGATTACTCATAATGTAATCGCGTGTATTATTTGCATAGTTATAGTTGGTACGTACGCGGTTTGGATTGTTCGCGATGAAATCATCTATAGAGCTATAAGCCACACGGCCATTCCATGAGTTTACAAAACCATAAGTAATGTTGTAAAGCTCATTGTGTGTACCAATGGTAAACGTATGTTTTCCTTTGGTAAAGGTATAGTTATCTGTAAATTCGAATGTTTTTTGTTTCATATTGAAAACACTCGCCTCACGATCCGTTCCTAAAAAGATGGTACCACCTCTTGAAGCAATTTCGATTTGAGGAAGTGCCGGATCTGATAACGGATCTCTGAAATCGTGAATGCTCGAATATCCGATAACAAGACTATTAGAAGCCTCGTTTGAAATACGGCTTTTTAATTCTGCAACTGTCGAACTCTGGTTGTTGGTTTGTTTAAAATCAATACCACCAAATCTAAAGTTAGACTGATCGCGCTCCAGGTTGGTTGCGCTTGAACGAATGGTGTTGTTACGAATGGTCAGCTGATTTTTATCGTTGATGTTCCAGTCTAAACGGTTAAAGAATTTATTTGATTTTGAATAACTGTTGTAGTTATCATAAGTACCCGGGTCAATACCGTAATAGTTTTTCATACGGTCGGTAATTCTCTGCGCTTCTGCTTGTGTAATAATTGGCATATCTGCAGAACCTGCCGCCAGAATAACCGGATCCTGTCTGCGGGTAATCTCCTCGTTTGTAAAGAAAAATAATTTATCTTTTATCAATGGGAAGCCTAATCTGAAACCCGTTTGATAATCATGAAAATCTGATGGCAATTTAGCATTGTCGCCAATTTTATTTCTGCCAACCAAACTTGCATTTCTGCCGTAACCGTATACTGAACCACTAACATCATTCGTACCACCACGGGTAACAGCATTAACACTACCTCCGGTAAAGTTACCGATTTTAACATCGTATGGAGCCAATAATACCTGTACATCCTGAATGGCATCTAAAGAAACCGGATTGGTACGGGTACTGCTTCCAGGCATGCCTGAGCTACCACTCTGACCACCCAACGAAGGACTAAAACCAATGGCATCGTTGTTAATTGCACCATCGATGGTTACGTTGTTGTAACGGAAGTTGGTACCTACAAATGAATTGTCTTTACTGCCTTGCGGAGTAACACGGGTAACATCCTGTAAACTGCGGCTTGCCGTTGGCAATGTTTTAATTTGCTCTTCGCCAATGCGCGTTCCTGTTCCTGTTTTAACACCGCCTCTTGTGGCTGTTACTTTTACTTCGTTCAGGTTTTGCCCCTCTTCCAGTAATATAAAATCCACTCTTAAGTCGGCCCCCAGGTTCAGATTAACATTCTCTCTTTCCTGTTTGGCATAACCAACATAATTGGCTGTAATTTTATATGGTCCTCCCGGATTCAGGTTGTTCAGCCTGAAGCTACCATCGCCCGTGGTTACGATGCCATATTTGGTTCCTGTTGGTACATGTACCAATAATACCGTAACCCCCGGAATACCAATACCTTTGGCATCTTTTATTTTTCCATTAATACTGGATGTTGTTACCTGTGCATTTGCTGTAGAGATAAGCAACATAAAGACACCAAGTAAGACTAATAAACGTGATTTCATGTTTTGCGTTTTTTTATTTTTACACAAAACAACAGTGTTAATGTTAACACTACATTAAGAGCAAATTAACTTTAATGATTCTTTAACAAAAAGGAAATGAAACATAAACAGCACCTTAACACGAAAACCAACAGGTTTCTTCAATAGGGCAAAAACTGGAAATAAGCTTAAAAAACAGGTTAAGCATCAATTTAGCGACAGGATTAAGCTAACTTACTGCCTGTTTAACGATTAGTCCCTATTGTCTATTCCAGATAACTGAAATATCACTGTTAAATGCCTTGCTGGCGGTTAATATCTGATTTTGGCTTTCTTACAGATGAAATGCAGCAACCAGATGGGACCAATTAACAAAAACTTAACATCATCCAAGAAAGACGGTTTTTTGCCTTCAATTTTATGTCCTATGAATTGTCCGATCCAGGCCAGTACAAAAATGATGAGGCATACCAGCCACATGGCCGGGCCACCGGCAGCCTGCCATTGTTCCAGCAAAACAATAAAGTAAGAAAAAACACAGATAATGAGCAACATCATATAAGATAATACTGGCGATAAACGGTAATAGAAGTAAACGGTAAAAGCCAGCACAAAAGAAAACCAGTTTACATAATCAACGTAACGGCCTAAAAAAGCAAGCCTTGGAAAAGGAATAGACCAGATCAACCCCATTACACTAAAGAAAATGAGCGGTACACAAACCCAGTGAATTAATTTATTGGTTGGATTGTGATGACTTTCCTGATATTTATCAAAATAAACATCAACCGGGCGCTTTGCTTGTACTGTTTTCATGTTTTCTGGTTTAAGCGCTGGTTTTTAAGTTCTTATTTTTTAACCCTTATCTTAAAAAAATAAAATGCTTAAAAAAACAGCATAATCCTGTAAAAATAAAAAAAGCGATGGAATATTCCATCGCTTATAATTTATTTAAAGTGTTTGTCTAACTGCTTAGCGGAACAAACCTTTGTTCTATTTTGCAAAGGCTACTGAACGGGTTTCTCTGATAACCGTTACCTTGATTTGCCCCGGATAAGTCATTTCCGTTTGAATACGGGTTGAAATATCTGCTGCCAGCAATTCTGCCTGTGCATCTGTTACCCTTTCGCTTTCTACCACTACGCGCAGTTCACGTCCGGCCTGAATGGCAAATGTCTTTTCAACACCTGGATATGATAAAGCCAGTTCTTCAAGATCTTTCAATCTCTTGATGTAGCTTTCTACCACTTCGCGGCGGGCACCTGGGCGGGCACCTGAAATCGCATCGCAAGCCTGAACAATCGGCGAAATCATAGAAGTCATTTCAATTTCATCGTGGTGTGCACCAATTGCATTACAAACCTCTGGATGCTCTTTATATTTTTCTGCCAGTTGCATACCTAAGATGGCGTGTGGTAATTCAGGATTATCATCCGGAACCTTACCAATATCGTGTAACAGACCTGCTCTTTTTGCCAGTTTTGCATTTAAGCCCAATTCTGCTGCCATGGTTGCACAGAAATTTGCCACCTCACGCGAGTGATGTAAAAGATTCTGTCCATAAGATGAGCGGTAACGCATCCGCCCCACCATTCTAATTAACTCAGGGTGTAAACCGTGAATCCCCAAATCAATTACCGTTCTTTCACCAATCTCGATAATCTCATCTTCGATTTGTTTCTTTGTTTTAGCAACAATTTCTTCAATACGTGCCGGGTGGATACGGCCATCTGTTACCAGGCGGTGTAAGGCCAAACGGGCAATTTCTCTTCTTACCGGATCAAAACCCGATAATATAATGGCTTCCGGCGTATCATCAACAATGATTTCGATTCCGGTAGCAGCTTCTAAAGCACGGATATTTCTACCTTCACGACCAATTACACGGCCTTTAATCTCATCGCTTTCAATATGGAATATGGAAACAGAGTTCTCAATAGCTGCTTCTGTAGCGGTACGCTGAATGGTTTGGATAACCACTTTCTTCGCTTCTTTGCTTGCAGTTAATTTTGCCTCATCCACAATATCTTTTACCTGCATCATGGCCTGCGTACGGGCTTCCTGCTTCAGATTTTCGACCAGTTGATTTTTAGCTTCTTCTGCCGAAAGACCGGCAATGCTTTCAAGTTGTTTAAGGTGCTGATTCTTTAAAACTTCAACTTCATCTTGTTTTTTAACAGCAATATCAGTTTGCTTTTCAAGATTTTGTTTTTGTTTATCAAGATCCTGCTCTTTTTTATTCAGGTTTTCCAGGCGCTGATTAACCGACTGCTCTTTCTGTTTAATTGTATTTTCGCGCTGATTAATGGTATTATTTTTAGCATTTACTTCTTGCTCGTGCTCTGCTTTAAGCTGTAAAAACCTTTCTTTTGCTTCTAAAAGTTTATTTTTCTTTAAAATCTCTGCATTATTCTCTGCATCCTTTAGAATCTTTTTTACTTTGCTCTGTGCTGCTATTTCCTGCTGTTTGAGCAAGTTACGCAAAAGGTACCTGCCAACTGCAATACCAATTACTAAACCGGCTAATACATAACCTAATATTTCAATTATTCCCATCTTGTTTTATATAATAAAAAAACCGCAACTAATTTTTTAAAGTCTCATACATTTTAAACCTCAACTAAGCATAATTAGGGTTTAAGCCATTTTCAGGTGCAAAGCAGATGAAATACGCCCTCTTAACCCTATAGATATTGAAGTGTTAAGTTTTATAAAATTTGAAACTCAAAAACTAGCTGCGGCTATATTTTTGTGCTAATATGTGTGATTTGCCATGCTGATCAATGAAGCAAAGCGCATAGCGCAAGGCGTTTTAAAAAATCCCCAGACATTCCATAAGATTCTTCATTGCATTCAGGATGACAAAAAAATATAAAGAACGAACCTTATTTTGAAAAGAAATTATTGAGTAAAACATCCAATTCTTCAACTTTATCGGCAACAGCAGTATCCTGGTTTTGTACTTTATTTTCTGTTCTTAATACGGCGGTTGCATAGTGCAATACTGCCATAGAAAGAAGGTCCTGCTTATCTCTAACCGCATAATTATCCTGATAATCTTTTATGCGCTCGTTGATCATTTTTGCTGCCCGTCTCACAATTTCTTCCTCTTCCATATTCACCTTTAAAGGATAGATACGGTCGGAAATGGTTATTTTAATCGAGATTTCTCCCATTTGTTTAGCTTAGTTTCTGATTTCCCCGCATTATTTATTTTTTCAATAATGCGATACTTTTATCAATCTC
>JASLGV010000420.1 GCA_030149995.1 Pedobacter sp. | reverse complement strand
ACGTTGATTTTTTCATCTAATGATAATACTTCTTTCGGATGCTCTATGCGGCCCCAAGAAATATCTGTAATGTGAAGTAAACCATCTACACCACCTAAATCGATGAACACACCGAAATCAGTAATGTTTTTAACAGTACCTTCAAGTACCTGACCTTTTTCTAATTTAGAAACGATCTCTACTTTTTGGCTTTCTAAATCGTCTTCAATTAACACTTTATGAGAAACAACTACGTTTTTAAACTCATGGTTAATTTTAACAACTTTGAATTCCATTGTTTTACCCACGTATACATCGTAATCGCGGATTGGTTTGATATCAATTTGAGATCCTGGTAAGAAAGCCTCAACACCCATGATGTCAACAATTAAACCACCTTTAGTACGGCTCTTAACGAAACCGTTGATGATTCTGTCGTTCTCAAGCGCCTCGTTAATGGTTTCCCATGATCTTTGAGTTTTTGCTCTTTTGCGAGATAAGATTAACTGACCGTTCGCATCTTCTGGTGCTTCAACGAATACATCAACTGAATCGCCGATTTTAAGATCAGGTGTATCACGGAATTCTGAAGTAGAAACTAAACCGTCTGATTTAAAACCAACGTTTAATACTACGTCTTTGTTGTTAATTGAAACAACTGTACCGCTAATAATCTCACCTTTTGTAATCTGGTTGAATGTTCCGGCATACATATCTTCAAACTTTTTACGGTCTGCATCATTGTAATTACCAAACACTTTTTCATCTGCATCCCAGTCGAAATCTTCTGTTGGGGTTGCTAATGATGATTTGATCGCTTCGATCGACACTGAATCAGCTTCTGATTCAATTGTTTCTTTTTCAGTCAAGCGTCCGCCTGCGTCCTGAAGTTCGGCTTTTTTAGCCTCTAATTCTTTTTCTGCTACTTGTTTTTTAGCCATTAATTAATTATCTCCTTTTTTCCCTATTTAGGGACTGCAAAGGTAAAAATAATTTTATTTATAGAAAAGATTTTTTTAATAAATATTGCTGATTTTTAGCCTATTAAGATTTTTACATTCACACTACCAAATTTATTTCACCACCCGGTTCCGCCTGTTTTAAAGGAAAATGGTTTTAATAAGTTAAGGTGTTGAAAATGAGTGGGCCGTAATTCTTCGGTAACAGCAGTCCCGTTATCGCTTATAGTCCTCGCTGCGCTGCGGGCTAATTCCGCTCTACCGGGTTTAGAAACAAAGTATGCCTTTAGAACTAAAGGGAGGATGTATGTTGTAATACATTAAAAAGCATTACCCGCACCATTTACAAGCTATTTTTTAGTAAAAACGCCTTTTGTAAAGCCTTCGCCTGTTAAAGTATGCTCATCGCGGATTAAAAGCAGGATCAGGTTTTGCTGATCGTATAGTTTAATCATATCACCTTCAACAACATATTTCGTTGTAAAAGTAGAATCGGCATATGCATCTTTTACTGCAACCGAATCATTTTTGCCGAAATCAAAAGATTGATACTGTGTGTCGCTGTCACTTGTAAAAGTACCGCTTATATTCTTTTTCTGTATAAAGGTGATGAAACAAAAATAGGCTACTACGAGTACCACGACAGAAGAGAGGAGGATAACAACTTTATTTTGGTTCGAATATTTAAAAATAAGAAATAAAATAATGCCCATTAGCGTTGCTACAATGGCAAAGAAAATCACATTTGAGTAGTCTTGTGTTATTTTTGGGGCTTCAACCGAGACCGTACTTTTTGCCTGGACTGGTTTAGGCGGCGCTGAAACACGGCTTAAGAACTCGCTGTTTACCCAACCTTCGGCATTGGTTACCTTAACCTTAAAATGTTGTTTATCGGTCGAGTCCAGTACCACTACATTTTCATCCTGGCGAATAAAACCAATGATCTTACTTTTCGGATCGTTACTTGCCCGCACATTTAATTTATCGGCTTTAACCCGGTAAATATCCTGTGCTTTTAAATTAAATACACATAAAAATAAAGCAATGAACAAAACGAATCTGTTTATCATAAAAGTTGTTTTAGTGCCATTATTCAGGCACGTTTTACAAATGGTTAAATGGTTCAAAAGTATGAAACAACATTTCTTTTAAATGGTTTTGCCAATCCGGCTGCCGGGTTAAGAAATATATGTTTGTAATAAGAACCGCCCAAATAGATATTTATTGCATAGCCTGTTCAGCTATCCTGAAATTAAGTTAGCCCGCTGTTGTTTTATTTAAAAAAGGTTGAACCTTTTCAATGGCAAACTGCAGTTGCTCTTCTTCTGTTAAATTGGTGTTGTCCAGTATAATGGCGTCTTCAGCGCGTACCAGCGGACTTTCTTTCCGGGTCGTATCGGCATAATCGCGGTGGGCAAGATTTTCAAAAACCTCTTCCAGCGTGGTGGCGTTATTTCCTTTGCTTTCAAGTTCTTTAAACCTGCGCTCAGCCCTGATTTTCGGGTCGGCGGTCATAAAGAGTTTTAAGGGAGCATCCGGGAATACGGTGGTGCCAATATCCCTGCCATCCATTACAATGTTTTTTGATTTTCCCATGCGCTGCTGCTGCTTAACCATTTCATGGCGCACAATTTTATGGGCAGAAACCTCACTCACATTTTCAGAAACAGGCATTAAGCGGATTTCATCCGAAACCTCTTCGCCATTTAAGGTAATGTGCGATTGGTAATCGCGCGAATGGAAATTCAGCTCAATATGTTTTAAAGCATCGGTTACCGCCTGATCGTTTGAAATATCAACCTGATTTCTTAAGAAATATAAGGTTACCGCCCGGTACATGGCGCCGCTGTCTATATAAATGAAACCTAATTTTTTTGCCAGTGCTTTTGCCAGTGTACTTTTTCCACACGATGAATAGCCATCAATGGCTATAACCAAGTTTTTCATTTAAACAGTGTTTTTATTAAATCAAGAAGGCTTTTTAACCGCCTGTACTTTCAGCCCCAGGCCGAATCAGCGGATGCTTTTCACAGCAGCAAAGTTAAAAAATAGATGCAGAATGCTGAATTTTTTACACATATAAAGAAGTATTCTAAATTGAAATGTATGGAAACTTTGTGTAACCCGCTATGTTTTAACTCTAAACAAAATATTATGTTATTATCAGAAAGAATGTTGGAGGCCCTGAATAAACAGGTTAAACTGGAGGCCGAGTCATCGCAGGTTTACTTGGGTATTGCATCCTGGCTGGAAACACAACCAGGACTGGAAGGATATACCGAATTTTTTTACCGTCAAAGCGACGAGGAAAGGCATCACATGTTAAAGCTTATTCATTATATAAACGATCGCGACGGGCATGCCCTGATATCGGCGCTCGAAATGCCGAAAAATAGCTTTACAGAGGTGATTGAAGTATTTCAGGATTTTCTTGATAACGAGTTGCTGGTTTCTAAAAGCATCAATGAGCTGGTAGAGCTTTCCCTGCTTGAAAAGGATTACCTCACCTTTAAATTTTTACAATGGTATTTGGACGAACAACTGGAAGAAGAGAAAATGGCCAAAACCATGCTCGAGAAACTTCAGCTGGTGGGCAACGACCGCGGTGGTATTTATCAGCTTGATAAAGATATTGTGGGTTTGAGGGAAAAAGTTTCAGCAGGAAAAGATGTTGCAGAATAGGATGCAGCGGAATTGAACCGTATTGCGTATTTTTGCTCTATGTTGCCTACCAGAGAAGAAATCCTGAAAACTGTTACATTTAAAACCTCCAGAAGCGGTGGGAGTGGAGGCCAGCATATAAACAAGGTTTCCAGCAAGGTGTTGTTGATTTTTAACCTGGATGATGCTACGTATTTAAATGCAGAAGAACAACTGTTGCTGCGTACCCGGCTTGAGGGAAGGATGGATCGCATGGGTTTAATCCAGATCGTTTCGCAGGAAGACAGAAGCCAGCTTTTAAATAAGGAAAAGGCAATTGTTAAACTCCGGGAATTGCTTAAGCGCAGTCTTCAGGTACAGAAAAAACGCAAGCCAACCAAGGTTCCAAAATCGGTGGTTTTAAAAAGGCTTAAAAATAAAGCCCTGCAATCTGAAAAAAAGCAGGGCCGGCGTATGCAGGATTTTTAAATCGTTTGCTGATCTTTAAGAATGTCCGAAACGATAATACAGGCTCAGGCTTCCGTAATATTGTGCCTTGGCAACGCTGTTAATTTCTCTTGTTTTAAAAATGGCGCTGAAATCGGCAGTAAAACGTCTTGAACTGTAGTTTAACCCGAATTGTTGTTCAAAAACCACGGGTTTTATTCCAAAAGTTACCGGACTGTTGTTTTTAAACATGCTGCCTTGTATGGTTGCATCGTATGCAACATAATTAAGTTGAGGTTTGGCGTAGAAGAAAAACTCAGATTCCTGTAGTGGTTTCGTGCGGCCGTCGCCAATTACAGCCTGGTGGTAGCCACTGTAAAAAAGCTGATTAAGCCGGCCAAGTCTGAATAAAGCCGAAACACCGGCACCCGAAAATGTTGTGCCCGCGTTTACATAACCCTGTGCGCTCAGGTCAACCAGTTCATTGTTACTTCTTATAACGAGTTTACTATAATTGGCCGCCAGGTTAATGGCCAGTTCATTTTTAATCTGGTAATCCCAGCCGGCAGGCGTATAAAAGCCAATGGTCCGATGTAAGAACTTCTGTGCACCTTTTGCAAGCGAGTTGGGGCCAACAGTACCAATTTCAACACTTGTTTTTAAAACGTCTTCGTTTTTATAAAAAATGCTGTAGGCACCACTTGCGTATAAATAACCGGCAAACGGACGATCCTGGTCTTTGGGATCGGGAACATCTCCCGAGTAAGGTGTGTACATTTTTTGTCCTGCCGATATTTCATATATCTTTTTCTCAATGCCTGGTTTCTGCTCATTCGGATTTAATGCCCGGCGGAAATAAAGAAACAATCCATTGGTGTAATAACGGTCGTTTGTGGTAGAGGTATAAGCATCATTCTCTGTTTTAAAGCCAAGCTCATTTTTATACTGCTGACTGAATGCAGTACCCGTTAACAAAACAAGGAGGCAGAGGGTTAAGGATCGTTTCATAAAAAAGCCCGGAATTTCCCGGGCTGTAAATGTATTTATTGTAAATGAAATATTTAATTCTTTTTGCTAAAAGATTAGTTTACAATGGTTGCTGGCTTAAAACTTAAGTCCAAAGGCTTTTTTACCTTGGTTTTGGTAAGAGCCAGTTCAATCACTTCACTCATTTCAGTTACATAATGGAATTTTAAGTCTTTGATGTAGCTTTCCTTAATTTCTAAAATATCTTTCCGGTTGCTTTTGCAAAGAATAATCTCTTTAATATTGGCTCTCTTTGCGGCCAGTATTTTTTCTTTAATTCCACCCACCGGCAATACCTTCCCGCGCAGGGTAATCTCGCCGGTCATGGCCAGGTGCTGTTTAACCTTGCGCTGTGTAAAGGCAGAAGTTAGTGCTGTTAACATGGTTATACCAGCCGAAGGGCCATCTTTTGGGGTAGCACCGGCCGGTACGTGTACATGTATATCCCAGTTATCAAACAGCGAATGTTCAATGCCAAATTCAGGTGCATGTGCCCGCAGGTAAGCAAGCGCAATTACTGCCGATTCTTTCATTACATCGCCCAGATTGCCGGTAAGTGTCAGTTTGCCTTTTCCAGGGCTTAAGCTCGATTCGATAAAGAGAATATCGCCGCCAACACTGGTCCAGGCCAAACCTGTTACCACACCGGCTACTTCGTTACCTTCGTACAGGTCTTTATCAAAAATAGGTGCACCTAAAATGCGCTCCACATCTTCGGTATTCAGATTTGGATCATATTCCTGCTCCATGGCCAGCTTGGTAGCCACACCACGCACCAGTGAACCGATTTTTTTCTCCAGTCCGCGCACACCCGATTCTCTTGTATAATCTTCAATTACTTTTTCGATCAGGGCAGGTTTAAGAGTGATGTCTTTAGTCTGTAAGCCATGGTTTTCGCGTTGTTTTGGCAACAAATATTTTTTGGCAATTTCTATTTTCTCTTCAATGGTATAGCCATTCACCTCAATAATTTCCATCCGGTCTAAAAGCGCCGGTTGTATAGAACTTAGAGAATTGGCGGTGGCAATAAACAGAATATTGGATAAGTCATATTCTACTTCCACATAATGATCGTAAAATGCATTGTTCTGCTCCGGATCCAGTACCTCAAGCAGGGCAGAAGAAGGATCTCCACGGTGGTCGGATCCAACCTTATCAATTTCGTCCAGTACAAAAACCGGGTTATCAGCGCCTGCTTTTTTGATAGACGATATAATACGACCCGGCATGGCACCTAAATAGGTTTTACGGTGTCCTCTAATTTCGGCTTCATCTCTTACGCCGCCCAGTGCCATCCGTACATAATTACGGCCAAGTGCTTTGGCAATAGATTTTCCAAGCGATGTTTTACCAACTCCCGGAGGGCCAACCAGGCATAAAATAGGGGCTTTCATATCCTTTTTAAGCTTAAGCACCGCCAGGTATTCAACAATACGCTGTTTAACTTTCTCAAGTCCGAAATGATCTTTATCTAAAATGCGCTGGGCACGTTTAAGGTCAAAATTATCTTTGGTAAATTCGCTCCACGGTAAATCCAGAATGAGTTCCAGGTAGTTCAGCTGTATGGAATAATCGGGCGCCGCAGGGTTCATCCGACCCAGCTTATCCAGTTCTTTATCAAAATGCTCTGCAACATTTTTACCCCATTTTTTCTTTTTCGCTTTTTCCTGCAGGGCATCAAATTCCAGGTCGGCACTGTTGCCACCCAGTTCTTCCTGAATGGTTTTTAGCTGCTGACTTAAAAAATAATCACGTTGTTGCTTATCCAGATCGGTACGTACCTTTGATTGAATCTGGTTTCTGAGTTCCAGCATCTGCAGCTCAGACATGAGCAGTTCCATTACCTTCTGCGCTCTTTCCGGCAGGCTGTCCATTTCCAGGATGCGTTGCTTATCAGCCATCTCCGCATTCATGTTGGATGAAATGAAGTTAATCAGGAAAGAATTGCTCTCAATATTTTTCAGCGCTATACTGGCCTCACTTGGAATGTTGGGAGAAAGCTGTATAATTTGCGCTGACATTTCGCGGATCGAGGCAATCAGTGCCTTAAATTCCTTATCTGTTTTATGCTTTTGCTCCTCAAACTTTTTAACCGTTGCCTTGATATATGGCTCAGACTGTACTTCAGCAATCAGGCTAAACCGCTTTTTCCCCTGGATAATAACGGTAGTATTCCCATCGGGCATTTGCAGAAGTTTAATAATGCTTGCAACTGTACCTATGGTGTTTAGCTGATCGAAAGAAGGGTCTTCAATAGAAACGTCCTGCTGAGATACCACCCCGATAATTTTATCGCCTTTATAAGCTTCTTTTATCAGTTTAATGGACTTATCTCTGCCAACAGTGATCGGAATAACCACGCCAGGAAATAAAACAGTGTTTCTTAAAGGTAAGATAGCCAATACCTCTGGCGTTTCCTCATTGTTCATATCGTCTTCATCCTGCTGAGACATTAATGGGAAAAACTCGGTTTCTTCATTAATTATAGGCATTGCAGAATTGAAGTCGAATATATCTTGTTTACTCATTTATCGAATTTGTGTGTAACGACAAACTGGCAGTTTTATCGTAAAAATTTTATTTTAATCTTATTTGGGTGTATTTCAACTCTTATGCCAA
>JASLGV010000385.1 GCA_030149995.1 Pedobacter sp. | reverse complement strand
GGTACCGGCATACCTGACAATCGTCTGTATTTTTTCAGAAAAGCATACGCATATGCCCGGTCGTACCCAAAACCCGGCAGTTTTTGCAAGATGGCTTTATAGTTATTTTTTTCAATTTTGTTTTTCTCTGCCACTGATATTGATGAACAGTTTCTTGGAAGGGTGTTCTGCCATTTTTCATGAAGTTTTAACGTTTCTTCGAACCATTCCTTGTTATATCCCCCTTCAGAAAAATGCTCCATTAATACATCAAAAGTAACCATTACCCGATGATGTTGCCCAACCGTTAAGCAATAATCCATATCGTAACAATGGAACCTTTTAAAGGTATATTCGTCAAAAGGATATTGAAGCACCAAATGCTTTAAAGTACAAAACCACATGCCATCCACCGCTACAACCGCCTGTTCCGTTGCATTGAAAGCATTTGCATAAGCATGAACAGGCAGTCGGTCATCGGACTTAAAACCCTGAAGATAATTATAGAATTCTGCTCCTTTACAACCCGCCGCGCTCCAGCCCGAAGGTGCACATGATTTATAAGCGGTACCGGCAACACCTAAAATACCGAGGTTTTGATGGGCCTCAAATGCCCTCAACACTCTTATCCCCCAATTGCTGGTTTTTATTTCCAAGTCCTCGTGCATATAGCATAAAGCATCATATTTAGCCTTTAATGCGCCTTCATTGTATACTTCGCAAATCCCCTTTTTTCCTTCTTCATTTATAATACCTATAATTTCGAAAGGAACCCCAATGGTTTGCTCAATGTTATGCGATACCGCTTTAAGCAAAGCGGGTTTTGCCGAAGATATAATAACAGATATCATAGTTTTTAGAGAGTACAGTCCATTATAAATATGAGCTGAACGATAATATTTATATATTTTTATCCGATATTTCTGATAAAATATGTGTCCATTTTGGTAATTGAGTTGCCACCTCATAATCAGAGACCGATGCACGGATTTTGTCTATGTCAAACTGCTCCCGATGGTTTTGCATAAATTCCATTGCCAAAGCTAAATCTGAAAAACTCCACGAATCGACTACGATTCCCTTATCGGCAGTAACAAATTCCTTTATGCCTCCCGAATTAAACCCTGCAATTGGTTTACCCAGTGCGGCTGCTTCGAGCATAACCAGTGGAAAAGAATCTTCCCTCGACAAGAGGAGAAAAGCATCACAGCTATTCAGGTAATTGTAGTAATCATCTACTTGAGCCCCACTAAAAAATACCCGGCCATTAAACTTTTTCTCAATTGTTTTCTGAACATAAAAGTATGCCCCTCCCGGCTCTTCATCGCCAATCCATAAGATTTTAACCTGTGGAGGTAATTTTTCAAGAAGTGGAATCAGGAAATCAATTCCCTTAATCAGCGTTGTTTTACCAGAAATGGCCCAGACAAAATCACCTGGTTTAAAACCTGCTTTTTGTCGCATTTCAGCTGTCTGTTTGTTGACGATTATCTTTTCGGGGTTTATAAATCCATGCAACAACCGCACATTAGTATGTCCCATATTTATAACTTTTGAGCAAACCGCTTCCGAACAGCCAATAATGGTTTTAGAATCCGTAATAATTGCCTGCATGTCCCGGTAAGAAACAAAATTATAAGCCATGGGCAATTCATGAAAGTGTGTAATTACCTGGATGCCCATTTTTTTTGCAATCGGATAAATTTCAGGATTGGCAATGGTATTAAGATACCAAAATTCTGCCTTGGTTTTTTTCTGAATGCGTGATAATTGATACACTAAAGGATCTATTTTTAACATCTTCAGAAGCCCTCTAAAGATTTTAAGCAGCTTATCGCCACTTTTCTTATAAGCAACAAAATATTTAATATGCGCAGGAAGCTGATCAATTAAGGCTCCGCGTTCCTTCACAAATAAACTTGCTTCAAACTTATCTTTATCTAAATGTAACAAAGAATACCACAAAAGCATTTCAGACCCTGTTCTGCCTAAGTTTTGTGTTATAAATAATATTTTCTTCATAGGTATCATATTAAAGGCTATAAACAACTCTACTCGCTTAAATATGAGGTATCTCTTTGCACGGTAAATTGTATTTTCTATCTATAATTGCCTTTGCCGATTCCTTGCAAATCTAACATTTTTGATGATGCCTTAACCCGTTTAGTAAACAAGCTTTAGAAAGATTGTAAAAAAGTTGGTTTTACAACCTTGTGCCGGATATTGGCCGGATCCTGCAATCTCTTTAAAAATTTATAATATTTTTAGGCTTAGTTGGTATCTTTACCATTTATTCAAGTTAGGATTAATAATTATCCGCTTTAATATATTGAAGATTGTTTTTTTCAAATCAATCGAACAATGCAATAACAACAAAATAATGAAAATAGTAAAGCTCCTTGGCGGACTTGGAAACCAGATGTTTCAATATGCATTTTTTCTTGCCTTATCAGAAAAGTTTAAAAATGTGAGGTTAGATATAAGTGGTTTTCAAACTTACGAACTCCACAACGGGCTTGAACTTACCTCAATCTTCAACCTTCCTCTACCAGTAGCATCTTCATTTCAAATAAGGTTATACGATCCTGCTTACCGGGGTTGGTTTATTAGAAAATTAAGACGTTTGGTTGGATTAAAACACGTCTATTATCAGGAACCTGTTTTATTTGAGTTTGATGCTGCCGTACTTAACGATCCGAAAAAACGGTTGTACTGGGGTTATTGGCAAAATGAAAACTACTTTATTCATATTTCCGATAAAATTAGGGAAGCATTCCGTTTTATTAAGCCCTTAACGGGTAAAAATTTAGATCTGAGTTTGCAAATCGGCCATAAAGAAAGTGTAAGCATTCATGTGCGCCGTGGCGATTACATCAATCACGGACTTCTGGGCGGAATATGCGATTTATCTTACTATGAAAAGGCCATACAACACATCCGTTCGATGGTTCCAAATGCACATTTTATTGTTTTTTCCAATGATATCGATTGGTGCAAAAACAATCTTAATTTATCGGAAGCTGATTTCGTTTCGTGGAATACAGGATATAACAGTTATATCGATATGCAATTAATGAGCCTGTGCAAGCATAACATTATTGCCAACAGTAGTTTTAGCTGGTGGGGTGCGTGGCTCAACCAACATACAGATAAAATTGTAATCGCTTCCGAAAAATGGACAAACGATCCTGCGCATCAAAATTGTAAGGTATACTCTGAAAACTGGTTAAAAATATGAATAAACCCAAAATTTTAGTATTTATGGCTGCCTATAATGCAGCCAGTTATATTGCAGATTCTATAAAAAGCATTCTTAACCAAACCTTTACGGATTTTGAATTACTCATTTTAAACGATGGCTCGACTGACGCAACCGTTGAGGTCGTAGAAGGCTTTGATGATAAAAGAATCAGACTGGTGCACAATCAGGAAAATAAAGGATTAATGTACACCCGAAACCGGCTGAAAGAATTTACAGATGCGCCATTCATTGCCATTCTCGATAGCGATGACCTTGCACGGCCGGATCGGTTGGCGTTACAATACCATTTTCTAAAACAAAATCCTGAAATAGCTCTTTGCGGCGGTCATGCAGAAATTATAGATGAAAAAGGTGTTTTTACCGGCCAAAAATACATAGAGCCAACCGACCAGACGGTTGCCATGTATATGCTCTTTGGAAACCCATTTATCAACTCAAGTACGATGTTCAAAACAAGTGTTTTTACGGAGTTAGGTGGTTATAGAGATTATGCTCCGTCAGAAGATTTCGATTTGTTTGTCAGAATTTCTGAAAAGCATGCTGTTGCCAATATAGACCAGATATTGGTCAATTACCGCATTCACAGCAACAATACTTCTACCACACATTCGGAGGTCCAGAAGAAAAATGAACGCAGAATTATCAGAAATATGCAAGCAAGCCTGGGCATGCTCCCAAACGAACAACTCGAAAAACTACATATTGAATTATTCAATCAAAAGCCAGATCAGCGCAATTTAAATGAATATCTCCGGCTATTCGAAACCATGAAAACAGCGAATGCCCAGTCATTACGCTACAACCAGCAATTATTCAACGGTTTTCTGTTCGACAAGTGGAATGCCTTAATCCGGTTACAACCAAACAACAAGAAAGCACTTCAAAACTTCTTCAAGAATGAACTTTTTGAATGGTCGTATTTCAAATGGGAACCCTTTAAAAAGGCGCTTAAAATCAGCCTGAAATCACTTTTCTACTAAACTACCTGCCTACTGTCCATTTCATCTTTGTTTTAGAAATTAAACGCGTTAAAACAAAGGACAAGGTATAAACGATGATAAAGCGAATAATGTGA
>JASLGV010000337.1 GCA_030149995.1 Pedobacter sp. | reverse complement strand
AGTCACTACCTTTGAAACAACCACGAATCAAAGGAGGTTTTTAACGAGGCTGGCAAAGCCTAATTGACTACCTTAAAAATTTACAAAGCTGAGAGCTCCGCTCTTGGCTTTTTTTATTTCTTTACAAATATACATCGAAATTTTATAAAACAAAATAAAATGTAAACTTTTGCAAAATTTATTATTTGTTAATTATTGTAAAATAATTTGGATATTTTCTAAATAATAATCATCTTTGTATTATGATATTTAAAATCAACAAGTTATGAGTACAGTTTCGGAAGAATCTTTTTATGAACAAATTGGTGAACGCATAAGAAATTTTCGACTGAATGCCAATATTAGTCAGGAAGTATTCTCAGAATTATTAAACATGACAAGGGCGTCGGTTGTTAACATAGAAAAGGGACGACAACGCCCATCGATATTTCTATTAGTTACCATTGCCAGAATTTTGAAGGTAGACTATATTGACTTAATACCTGTTGAACTGAATATCGAAAGGCTCGAAGAAAATGTTGAGGTTCCAGAGGTGGACTTTTCGGCGGTTGTTGCGGACTCTATGCTTGATCTTAACGAGCGTGTTAAAAACTCTATGCAACAGTTCTTAAGCCAAATTAATAAATAAACCCATGAATACTCGCAACCATAGCAGATCCATACAGTTTATAAAAAAGCAAGTAGAAGATATTTTACAGGGAATGAAATTAAGCAGTCTACCTATTAAAATTGAAGATGTTGCCAAAAAAGCTGGGCTGACCGTTTCTCCTTTCGATTTCGAAGATGATATCTCCGGGGTTTTGGTTATCCAAGATGGAAAGGGAGTGATAGGATATAACCAGAGTGAGTCGCGTGTGAGGAGACGTTTCACGATTGCGCACGAATTGGGGCATTTCGTGCTGCACAGGGAACAATCATCAATGTTCATGGACAAGGGTTTCAATGCAATTTTCAGAAGTGCACATTCTGGGCTTTCTGAACAGACACAAATATTGGAACGAGAAGCAAATACATTTGCTGCGTATATTCTCATGCCGGATCATCTCCTTAAAGAGGCTATTGATAAAATCGACTTTGATTTGGGCAGTGAAGATGAAATTAAAAACCTGGCAAAGGTTTTTGATGTATCTTCCCAGGCTATGTACTATCGTATATTAAATTCTGGCCTACTGAAGTTTTAATTATATTACTATTATGTTTCTGTGGAGGATAGCTCAGACAGGGGTGATGGGCAGGCTTCGAAAGAACTAAATATTGTTTTAACAATTGGACTACAAAAAACAAACTGGCGTTTGATTTCGACAGAAATCATAAGTCGAATGGGCTATCTTTCTGGACAACTCAAAGGATTTGACCAGCCTGAACATCTCGAAAAACTGATCAAAGAAATCGAACAGAAATGATAATTATTACTTTAATACAAGGCATGTCTTATGCCACGAAAACGGTAATCTGAAATATCTATAAATACGTATTTTCGGTTAACCTGTGTTTTCTTTTTTTACCGCTACTTTACTTCGCCCGTTCTAGAACTAGGTTTGTTAGAATCTATAAATAAACCGGAAAAAAAATGGAAAATATCCTTAAGGTCGGGATTTGGATCCGTGTATCCACTGATATGCAGGTTCGGGATGAAAGCCCCGAACACCATGAACTAAGAGCCAAACACTACATCCAGGCCAAGGGCTGGGATCTGATCAAAATCTACCGTCTCGATGGAGTCAGCGGTAAATCGGTAATGAAACATCCAGAAACAAAGAAGATGTTAGAGGACATAAAAAGCGGAAAGATAAATGGTCTTGTCTTCTCAAAACTATCTCGCCTTGCCAGGAGTACAAGGGACCTTTTGGAATTCGCCGATATTTTCAGGAGCGCTAAAGCAAGTATGATCTCGATATCTGAAAACATAGATACCAGCACTCCCTCGGGAATGCTTTTTTTTTACGGTCATTTCTGCAATGGCAGAATGGGAACGAGAAGAAATCTCTGGAAGGATAGCCGCATCTATTCCGGTAAGAGCAAAATTGGGCAAGCCATTGGGAGGTCAGGCGCCATTTGGCTACTCATGGAAGAATAAACAATTTGTGATAAGCGAATCAGAATCCCCTATCAGAAAACTGATGTATGAGATCTTTCTTAGGACACTACGTAAGAAAACAACCGCCGATGAGCTGAACAGGCTAGGACATCGTACACGCAAAGGAGTACTATTCTCGGACACAACAGTTACGAGACTGCTAAAGGATACGACTGCTAAGGGAGAACGGATTGCCAACTATACCAAAACCTCGGAAGATGGCAGAAGAGCGACGCTTAAACCGAAATCTGAGTGGACGATAACCAAATGCCCACAGATCGTTTCAAAAAAAACATGGGAGAAGGTCAACAGAATACTCGCCATTCAGGAAAGCAGATCCGCACGCTTGGGCAGAAAATCGGAATACCTCCTATCTGGATTTGTCAAATGTTCATGCTCAAAGAAAATGTACATCAGAACCAGTCTAAAAGCCTATCAATGCAGGAGCTGCAACATTAAAATTGCAGTGGTCGATATAGAAAAGATATTTTACGATTATCTTTCTGAATGTATGAACAGTCACTACTTGGCCCGACAGGTAAAAAATACCGAAGGTATACTACAGAAAAAGCAACTGCTTCTTGAGGAGACAATGAATGAAAAGCTGAATCTTGAAGCCACTATGGATAGCTTTATCGCGATGAGGATGGATGGCGGTATTACGAGGGAAAATTTTATAGAGAACCTACATTCCCTAAATACAAAATTGGCCCAGTTAGACGAGTTTGTGAAGAAGCTACAGTCTGAACTGGACTCGCAAACCCGTCGTATGAAGGAGCTTGAAGAATACGTCTTCGAAGCTCAAGCTTTGGTGAAGGACTGGGTAAACGTTGAATTTCAAAGGAAGAGGGCTATAGTTGAATCTATCATAAAGCAGATCATGATAACTGAACGGAATATTGATATAGAACTTTCTATACCGTCCTCCTTCCTTCCTTCTTCGAGAGATTGTATCATTTGATATGTAATTTAAATATGAAAGACTTAAGGCATAACCTGGTACCAACCTGAAATATACAAATTAATTTAAAAATAATCAGATTTAAGTGTATCCAAATATCGTCCCATCGGATTGAAAAGGCTTGTTATTGCTCGGCCGGTAAAGCAAGATCATTGTACTTTAACCCTCAAGATTTATTTTAGCAAACAATGAGTGATGGTGTGGCACGTATACTTTCAGTTTCGTCCGAAAAGTGCCTCCAGATTAAAATTGAACACATTTAATCCTTGCTTCTTCAGGATGATTGGCTTTAGCCGAACAGCATGGATTCATAGAGGCAACCAGCATAAAACTTGCCGGGTATTCGACCGAAAACTTTGAGCGGGCAATGCTTACCCGCCGGTCTTCCAGCGGCTGGCGCATAACTTCCAATACAGCTCTTTTAAATTCGGGGAGTTCGTCTAAGAATAAAACACCGTTATGGGCGAGTGAAATTTCTCCGGGTTGCGGATATGCTCCTCCGCCAACAAGGGCTACATCAGAAATGGTGTGGTGTGGTGTACGGAACGGGCGCGTGGTCATTAGGGTATCGGCTGCCAAACGTTTACCTGCAACCGAATGGATCTTGGTGGTTTCGATGGCTTCTGGTAGACTCAATGGTGGAAGAATACCTGGTAAACGTTTGGCGAGCATGGTTTTTCCAGCTCCTGGCGGACCGATAAGGATTAGATTATGACCACCTGCGGCAGAAATCTCAAGCGCTCTTTTAATATTATCCTGTCCTTTTACATCTGCGAAATCAAATTCGTAGGAACAGGTTTTTTTCAAAAAGATCTCCTGTATGTCTATTTGAATGGGGCTAATCTCTTGTTCTTTTTTTAGAAATTTAATAATCTGTTCGAGGGTTTCTGCCCCGTATACTTCGAGGTTATCTACTACACCGGCTTCGTATGCATTTTGTGCAGGTAGGATAAAACCTCTAAAACCTTCTTTTTGTGCCTGTATGGCAATGGATAAAGCACCCTTTACAGGCTGGATACCACCATCAAGAGAAAGCTCTCCAACAATGCAGTACTGCTCAATTTCTGCATCTGGTATTTGCCCCGACGCAGCCAAAATGCCGATCGCAATGGGTAAATCGTAAGCGGAACCTTCCTTTTTAAGATCGGCCGGGGCGAGGTTAACCACAATTTTTTGCCGGGGCATGTGGAAACCAGCCGTTTTTATGGCACTTTCTATGCGCTGAAGGCTTTCTTTTATGGCATTATCAGGTAAGCCCACCATAAAATATTTATTTCCGGCTCCGATACTAACTTCTATGGTAATGGTGAGGGCGCTGATGCCATGCACAGCACTTCCAAAGGTTTTTACAAGCATGAACATTTAATTTAGCGTGTAAGAACAGGATGTGAAATCTTATAGGAAATGAATATTCTATCAATATACCAATAAGATATTGATTATTTGCAAGGTGTGCAGCAAATTGTAAAGCTTCAACACAAATTAATCCGGGTATTTTACGGCTTAACCAAATGATAACCGGTCAGCTACCTGTTTATGATTTTTAAAATATTTTACCGGATGTGAATGCCGGGAGTTCTTTTTCGTCATTAAGAAAATAGGCAAGCGCGATCTAAAAGCAAGTTTGCCTTTTCCGGTTTTTCGGAACCTTGACCTGATAATTTTACAGCTTCGTTGTTTAGTGCGATTGCTTTTTTACCATAACCCGGTATTTGGGATGCACATGTAAAGCTCCGTAAGCTCCAGGTTAAAAAGAATAAAAAAAATGTTTTGTTTAACCTGATGGGGCAATTGTAAATGCCCGACTAATATATCAATTAGATCGTTTAGAGTAAAAGTTTAATCCAAAGGTAAACCGGCCGCAATAAAAAAAGCGTGCAGAATTTTTGCTCTGCACGCTTTTTTGAAATTTTTATATGAATGTAAACCTATTTTCCGAAAGGCATTTTAGGCATTCCGCGCATCATTTTGGCTGCGGCTGCCGGATTTGAAAACTGTTTCATCATTTTACGCATGTCTTCAAACTGCTTAAGGAGCTTATTTACTTCTTCTAATTTGCTACCCGATCCTTTGGCAATTCTTAAGCGACGGCTTTGCTGAATAATATCCGGGTTTTCTTTTTCGGCCGGGGTCATAGATTGGATAATGGCTTCAATAGATTTAAAGGCATCGTCTTCAATGTCGATGTTTTTCATCATTTTGCCCACGCCTGGTATCATACCCATCAGATCTTTCATGTTACCCATTTTCTTGATCTGCTGTATCTGGTTGTAGAAATCGTT
>JASLGV010000328.1 GCA_030149995.1 Pedobacter sp. | reverse complement strand
CTTGTCTGGTGCGGGTCTTAGCACATCCAAACCACAGCAAAACTTAACAATGATGCATCGTGAGGCACTTGTAAAGCAGAAGATCAGAAATTATAAAAAAACAGCAGCAGCAGAAGGCGGTATTACAGGTGCTGGTGGCTTTCTGATGAGCCTGGCCGATTTTCCTTTATTTCTGAGCATTAAAATGAAAATGCTGTTTGATATCGCCGCTACCTATGGTTATGATGTGCAGGATTACCGCGAACGATTATACATCCTTTATATTTTTCAGCTGGCTTTTTCGAGCAAGGAAGAAAGCCAGCTGGTATTTTTAAAAATGCAAAACTGGGACAATCAGATGCAAAAGCTACCGGCCAGCCTCGCTCCCTTCGACTGGCTCCGTTTCCAGCAGCAATACCGCGATTACATCGACTTAGCCAAATTGGCGCAAATGCTGCCTTTTATTGGTTCGGCCGTTGGGCTTATTGCCAACTACACCCTTACAGAGCGACTGGGTAAAACTGCCATGATGTGCTACCGGATGCGGCTACTCCAAACCAGCGATCTTACAAAAGAAAACAGTACACAAAAAGACTAAAAGGAACATCTCCTATTCTTCATCAAACAACCCTTCAATCAGGTTATCTGTATCGCGCCGGTCTTTTTTGGTTGGACGCCCTGTACCACGATCTCTCTTCAAAGTTGGTGCATGAAACACCGATTTAAAGGCATGTGTTTCTTCAACAGGTGTTAAATCTTTATATTTTGTTAAAGCTGTAGGCGAATCTGTGCGGTTGTAAGAAAAGTCAAGTACTTCTATTATTTTTTTCTCTATTCCTTTTGATATCTGGTAAACATCGCCAATTTTAACAATGGCCGAGGGTTTAATATTTTGCCCGTTTAACTTTACACGCCCCGCTTTACAAGCATCCGTAGCCAGACTTCTGGTTTTAAACAACCGGATGGCCCATAAATATTTATCAATTCTGAGTTTTTCTGTTTCCGTCATAAAAATCAAAAATACATAAGATACCGTAATTTATTCAACTAAAACAACGCCTAATAGATAAATTTGATTTATTTTGCATAAAATTTAAAAACATCATGTATTCAGATTTAAAGAAATTAATTGAAGCCGCCTGGGAAGATAGAAACCTTTTAAAATACAACAACTACTGTGAAGCGATTGAAGCCGTTATTATGGGCTTGGATAAAGGTGAAATCCGTGTAGCTGAACCTGTTCTAAATTCGTGGGGAATTAATGAGTGGGTAAAGAAAGCCGTTATCTTATATTTCCCGATCCGTGAAATGAAAGAAATTAAAAGCGGTCCTTTTGTTTACCACGATAAAATGGCATTAAAAACTGATTATGCAAATACTGGTGTACGTGTTGTACCGATGGCAAGTGCCCGTTATGGCGCGTATCTGGCTAAAGGTGTAATCATGATGCCTTCTTATGTAAACATTGGTGCTTACGTTGATGAAGGTACAATGGTTGATACCTGGGCAACCGTTGGTTCTTGTGCACAGATTGGTAAACGGGTACATTTAAGCGGTGGTGTTGGTATTGGTGGTGTATTAGAGCCTATCCAGGCAGCTCCGGTAATTATCGAGGATGATTGTTTTTTAGGTTCAAGAGCAATTGTTGTTGAAGGTGTAAAAGTAGAAAGAGAAGCCGTTTTAGGTGCCAATGTTGTACTAACAGCCTCTACTAAAATTATAGATGTTACAGGACCTGAGCCTGTAGAATACAAAGGTGTTGTACCTGCACGTTCGGTGGTAATACCAGGTAGTTATACCAAAAAATTCCCTGCCGGCGAATATCAGGTTCCATGTGCACTGATTATTGGCAAGCGTAAAGAAAGCACCGATAAGAAAACATCTCTTAACGATGCCTTAAGAGAAAACAACGTAGCAGTATAATATGGCTTATGGTATAAGGTTAAGGTATAGAAAAATATACGCTAACCTTAACCTTTTACCTTAAACCTCCTCCCCTATGAAAATTGGTTTCGATGGAAAAAGAGCAGCAAACAATCTAACCGGACTCGGTAATTACAGTCGCTCCTTAATAGAACAACTCGCCACACGTTATCCTGCAAACGATTACCTGGTATATACTCCCAAGGTTAAAAACCACAAACAGGTTTCGTCCTTTCTTACCGCCTTTAATATTACCCTTAAAAAACCCTCTTCAAAAAAATTGCTTTGGAGAAGCGTAGGCATTGTTAAAGATTTACTTAAAGATGATGTTGAAATCTTTCATGGCTTAAGTCATGAAATTCCATTCGGCATACATAAATCAGGTATCCGGTCGGTTGTAACCATGCACGATTTAATTTTCTTACGATTTCCTGCCTACTATAAATTTATTGACCGGTTTTTATATCGGCTTAAAAGCCGGTATGCCTGTAAACATGCAGATAGAATTATCGCCATCAGCGAAAAAACCAAAGCGGATATTGTAGAATTTTATGGTACAGACCCCAATAAAATTGAGGTTATTTACCAAACCTGCGACGATAGCTTTAAAACACCTTTCGCAACAGAAGAACTGGCGCGCATAAGACAACATTACCAGTTACCCGAAAAGTTTCTGCTGAGCGTAGGAACCATTGAGGACCGTAAAAATCTACTTCTTCTTATCCGGGCTTTAAAAGATGTTGATAAAGACTTTAAACTGGTGGTCATCGGGAAGCAAACACCCTATTTTGAAAGTGTACAGCAAGAAATTGAAAAGCTGGAATTACAGCAGCGGGTTATCTTTTTAAAAAACATTCCTTTTTCTGATTTACCTGGCATTTACCAACTGGCCAGCATATTCGTTTATCCATCCTTTTATGAAGGTTTTGGCATTCCCATTATTGAAGCTTTATATTCTAAAATACCGGTTATTGCGGCAACGGGCTCCTGCCTGGAAGAAGCCGGCGGACCAGACAGTTTGTATGTAAATCCCAACAATGCCGAAGAGCTTACCCATGCAATTCAAATGGTTATTAACCAACCGGAACTGCAACAACAAATGAAAGAACGGGGAATGGAATTTGTTCAGAAATTTGAGTCTGCGGTGGTTACAAAACAATTAATGGACTGCTATATACAAGTACATCAGCAATCCATCAATTAATTTTATACAGAAATATTGTATTTTATTTGCTGCCGGCATTTGGTGGGTACTGTCCAAGTATCTCTTTTACACCCACCTGCATTCTTTCTTCTCTTTTTCTGAAATTATCTAAATTAAAGCCACTGCCACGACCATGCCATACCAGGGTTTTTGTTTTAGGATCCAGCAGATCTATAATAATGGTTCCTTCGGCATATTGGTCTACATAGCTAACACCACCGCCCCAGAAAGGAGATCTCCAGCCCCAACCCCAACCCCAGCCCCAGCCACCGTAAAATGCAGGGCCATAAGCATCAATTCTTTCTCTTGCAACAACCACCAGGTTAACCAATAAATCTGGTTGATCTGATTTTGTAAATCCTTTTGCAGCCATCTCTGTATCTATGGCTCCCAACAGCCTGCGCTTATCCAGATCATTCAGTTTTACACGCGCAATTCCCTTGTCGTAAAAATTGTACGTTTTATACTGATTAAAATTTGCTTTTTTATCATAATCAGAAGCAGTCCGTAAGGAGCTGCATGCCGATAATGCTACCACAAAAACAGTTAGCAGCATTAATAATTTATGTGTTGTTCTCATGTGTTTATTTGTGTATGTTGATTATAAATTTTATACATTAAAAATAACGATATTAACCATCTATTCATAAAATAAGTGCCTAATTTTACAATTAGATTGTCATGATCAGAAAACGTTTAGAAATGAATTATATTTTAATGATATACAGCCTGTAGCAAAATAATTTTCACAAAAATTAACCTTGTTTAGTTAGACGGCGGATATTGCTTTAAAATACGTTGTACGGCTGTATTTATTTTTGATTCACGATAAAAATAATCATCTAAATTAAAGTTAAATCCAAGACCGCGCCAGATAATATTCTTTGTATTGGGATTTAAAAAATCAATTATAATGGTTCCATCATTATACTGTTTGTTTGTTGGCAATACACCCCATTGTGAATCTGTCCACCGGTAACCCGAACCCGAACTATCCCACTGGTAGCCTCCGCCACTATATCCCCAATCGTTCTTTGTTTTCAGGTTGTTCAGTACCACTACATTTACCAAGAAATCAGGCCGATCTGATTTCTCAAAGCCCAGTTTCGTAAGCTCCTTATCTACCGAACCTAATACACGGGGTTTATCTAAATTGTTTAAGGCGAGCTTTTCAAGGCCCTCATCATAATAATTAAAGGTCTTTAACTGTTTAAAGTTTACGTTTTTGTCGTGATCTGAAGCTGTACGCAAAGCGGTACAACAGGCAAATGCCATTAAAACGATTAATAGCAAACGCCAATAGTGTGTGTGTTTCATGTGTTTGTGTGTATATTTAATAACCTTTTACTAATATACCTGTTTAAAACGTTAAATTTCATTAAAATCCAGGTATAATTATGCGGTGTTAAGATGATTAACCTTCCATCTAATCCGTTAACTTTGCACATGCTTAAAGAAGAAATAAACAAAGCTTTAGAAGTTTTAAAAGCTGGTGGTGTAATTCTCTACCCTACAGACACGATATGGGGACTTGGCTGTGATGCAACCAACGAAACAGCAGTAAATAAACTGCTGCAAATTAAAAACCGTCCGCCCGAAAAAAGCCTCATTGTGCTGCTGGATACAGATAATAAACTTCAGAGCTATATATCTGAAGTGCCCGAAGTAGCGTACGATCTGATTGAATATGCAGAAAATCCTTTAACAATTGTTTTCCCGGGTGCCAAAAACCTGGCTCCAAATGTTGTAAATGCAGATGGCAGCGTAGGCATACGGGTAGCAAAACACGATTTCTGCACACCCCTTATTCAACGTTTCCGCAAACCGGTTGTTTCTACATCGGCCAATATAAGCGGAGCTGTATCGCCTAAAAATTTCGATGAGATCGATCAGGTAATTAAAGATGCGGTTGATTATATCGTAGATTTTGAACAGGAAAATAAAACGAATAAAAAGCCATCCACCATCATGAAATTATCTCCTGGCGGACAATTTGAGTTTATTAGAAAGTAATTTTACTATTTTTGCATTTCTTCCTGTTATCACCGGCATCGTATCGCACTGAAAAGTTTCAGTTATATGTCAGCCATAACAGGGTATTTTTAAACTCATGCAACAACACCTACAAAACCCTATATTTAAAACCTTATCGGCCATGGCCGATAAAACTGCAACAGAAGCATATGTAATTGGCGGTTTTGTACGCGATTTATTCTTAAGCCGCCCTTCAAAAGATATTGATGTAGTGGTTATTGGCAGCGGCATAGATTACGCGGAGGCAGTAGGAAAGAAATTAAACACCAAAGTAGCGGTTTTCAAAAGCTTCGGAACGGCCAGCATCAAACATCAGGATCTGGAAATTGAGTTTGTTGGCGCCCGCAAGGAATCGTACCGTGCAGACTCCAGAAAACCCATTGTAGAAGATGGCACACTGGAAGATGACCAGCTGCGCCGCGATTTTACCATCAATGCACTGGCCATCAACCTAAACGCTAAAAATTTTGGCGAATTGCTGGATCCTTTTGAGGGCATTAAAGACCTTGAAAATAAACTGATCCGCACGCCTTTAGATCCGGAAGTTACTTTTTCCGACGATCCTTTGCGCATGATGCGGGCCATCCGCTTTGCCTCTCAGCTAAATTTCAGTATCGACCCGGCAGCACTGCTGGCCATCAAAAAACAAAAAGCACGCATCAGCATTGTTTCCAAAGAACGCATTACCGACGAAATGAATAAGATTATTTTATCGCCCGTTCCATCCATCGGCTTTAAATATTTATTCGATACCGGTTTATTACAAATTATTTTCCCGCAAATGGCCCAGCTCTACGGCGTAGACATTATTAAAGGAAAAGGCCATAAAGATAATTTTTACCATACCTTAGAGGTACTGGATAACATTGCTAAAGATACGAGCGATTTATGGTTGCGATGGGCAGCTATTTTGCACGATATTGCCAAACCGGCTACCAAACGTTTCGAGGAAGGACATGGCTGGACTTTCCATGGGCATGAAGATAAAGGCGCCAGAATGGTTCCCAAAATATTTGCCCAGCTAAAACTTCCATTAAATGAGAAGATGAAATTCGTTCAAAAGCTGGTTCAATTACATTTAAGACCCATTGTACTGGCACAGGAAACCGTTACCGACTCGGCGGTTAGGCGCTTGTTATTCGATGCCGGCGAAGAAATAGAAAGCCTGATGCTCCTTTGCAATGCCGATGTAACCACTAAAAATGAATATAAAAAAGCCAGGTACCGCAACAACTTTGAAACCGTTAAGCAAAAACTTAAAGATGTAGAAGAAAGAGATAAAATCCGAAACTGGCAACCACCCATTACCGGAAATGATATTATGGAAACTTTCGGTCTTACAGCCGGCAAAGAGGTGGGAATTATTAAAAATGCCATCCGCGAGGCAATTTTAGAAGGCGAAATAACCAATAACTATCAGGAAGCATTTACTTTTATGCTGCAACAGGCAAAACAATTGGGACTGGAACCTGTTAATTAACAACTTATTTCAGGCAATTAATTATTCAGAACCTAATGCTTAAGTTTTTGTAAAGCTGTGCTTTGCAGAAACACAAATTAACTTTATTTTTACTGTTCAAAATACACAAATGGCTATTTATAAATTTAAAATCACGTTCGAAGATTTTGATGATGTTGTAAGAGAGATCGACATTAAATCAAACCAAACATTTGAAGACCTTCACCGGGCCATTCACAAATCTACAGGTTATAATGCTGAAAAACCTTCCTCATTCTATGTAAGTGCCGATAACTGGGTAAAAGGAGATGAGATTGCTTATTTACCAAATGAACGGAAAAAAGACCGTGTGGTTTTAATGGAAAAATCGAAGTTAAGCAGCTTTATTGAGGATCCACATCAAAAGTTTTACTACATCTATAATTTTGATCGCCCATACGATTTCCATGTGGAGCTGATTAAGATCATTTTAAATGCAGATCCAAGTATAGAATATCCTTTTCTGGCAAAAAGCCTGGGCGAAGCACCTAAAATTATGGAGCAGAACAGTCCGCAGGCAGTTGATCCAAGAGGTGCCAGTGCCTCGGGTTCTGAATTTGATTTCTTAAATGAAATGAATTTTGTACCTGAAGATACCGATGAACTGGAAGCCATGGGCGAAATGGGCATCAACGAAGAGGAACGGGATGAAGATGGTGAAGATGAAAACGATGAGTTCGGAGATGAGTTTTCAGACGATGAAGGTTATGATGAAGACCTTCAGAAAGACGATTACTAAATCTTACAGAGATATTTAAACAATTAAAAAGCTGTCAGGTATTGCGTCTGGCAGCTTTATTTTTTTAACGCAAGCATTGACCTTTAAAGTTATGCCACATCCAAAAACATTAATTTCTATTGTAGGCCCAACAGCCATTGGTAAAACAGCGCTGGCCATCCAACTCGCCAGGCATTTGCACACAGAAATTGTATCGGCAGATTCGAGGCAATTCTTTCAAGAAATGGAAATCGGCACAGCCAAACCTACAGCAGAAGAACTGGCCGCAGCTCCGCATCATTTTATCAATTCGCACAGCGTAACCACCCTGTTTAGTACCGGCGATTTTGAAAGTGAAGCCTTACGTGTGCTGGAGACCATTTTTAACCAGCATGAAGTGGCCATTATGGTGGGTGGCTCAGGATTATATGTAAACGCGGTACTGAATGGCCTCGACGAAATGCCTGAAATAGATTTTGCTGTTCGTGAACGCTTAAACCAACAGTTTGAAACCGAGGGCCTGACATCCATCCAGCAGCAACTCGCTCAATATGATCCTGAATATTTTGCCAGGGTAGACCAGCAAAATCCACAAAGGATGATCCGCGGGCTGGAAGTATTTCTTTCTACCGGAAAAAAGCTTTCTTCTATGCTCTCTGCAACTAAAAAGCAGCGACCTTTCCACATCCTTAAAATAGGTTTAAATACCGAACGGGCAGGTTTATACAACCGCATTAACAAGCGTGTAGACCTGATGATGGAACATAGTCTTTTGGAAGAAGTAAAATCGCTGCTTCCCTACCGTTCCTACAATGCACTGAATACAGTTGGTTATACAGAGCTGTTCGATTACCTCGATCATAAAATATCTTTGCAGGAAGCTGTAGATGCGATTAAACAAAATACCCGGCGCTTTGCCAAACGGCAGCTAACCTGGTTTAGACGGGATACGGAAATCAATTGGTTTGAACCTACAGAAACAGAAAAGATTATAGACTTCGTAAATAAAGAAATAAAATAAACGACCTCTTAAAGCAAAAAGGCGTTGTGTTTTGATTAAACACAACGCCTTTTTTATAATGAACCGTATATAATTAGTTCGGGAACTTGGTTCCTCTGTATTGACTGATATCTACAATTGGAATGGTTGAATTGTACTGGATATTAATGGCATTAATAAATAAATTTGCCATAGCAGCATTTCCTCTCGGCGTTAAATGAATCCCATCTAAAGAAAATGCCCCGCCCTGGATAAAACGTGCATCAATGCCAATACCATCAAGTATGATACCTGCTTTTACCTGGTTTAAAAAGGCGTAAGCATCTGCAACAGCCAGTCCTTTTTTAGCCGCCAATGCTTTAATATTGCTGTTGTAGCTATTTACATAATCTTTAACAGTTGTAACTTCGTCTTTATCCAATACCCAGTTACTCGTAATTGGATTTAGCGGATGTAAACCGTAAGGAATGGTTCCTTTACCAAATAAATCAGCCGATTGAAATGGTAAACAAATTAAATCTTCATTGGTTGCTGCCCTCACGGTTCCGGCACCGGTTTGAATATACACGGCTACAGCTGCAGGATTAACAGCTTTTGCGCCGGCAAGTAATGCAGAAACGGTTACAGTATTAAAATAAGGAATTGAAGTAACATCCGGAATGGTAGCAACTACGCCTTTCTGACCTCCCGCTGTTAAAATATCAAGCATTTTAGAATAGGCATCTGCAAAGGTCGCTTTGCTGGTTAATACATTGGTTGGACTTGTTGTTACTCCGCCATTGGTGGCATAGCCCAGCACGTCATTATTACCCAGCCATAAAGAGAAGAAAGTGTGATTTCTGCTTTGTACAAACTGTGCATAATTGGTTTTTCCCACTTGTGCATCGTTTAACAAACGTTCAAAGTAAATATTTGCTGCGCTAAAGGTAAAAGTTGGGTCAAAAGCCAAATCCAGGCGCATCCCCGGAATACCCAGGTTTTGAATCTCGCCAGTATATTTTGTCAGCTTACCATTGTGTAAGGCTGCTCCAGCTACCGGGGTAATGGTTGGAACACCATTTACCAATGCGGTGAGTGATAAATAACCCGAACCGCTGGCTTCTGCATCACTAAAAAAAGGAGAGGTAAAAGTACCACCGCCCACAGTTTTCATTTTATCGGCAATCAGGTTGGGGAATGCAACTTTTTGTCCTTCCAGATAAAGGCCGTTATCGGCATAACCTGAAGTTAAGGAATTACCCACAGCAATAAACTTGCTGAAATTGGCACTACCTGCTGTACTGCCTGCAGGCGATTCTATGCTGGGTTTGCAGGAAGCGGCAAAAAGTACTACTGCAGCCAGTAAACCATTGAATATATATTTTTTCATCAGAGTAAAGTTTGTGTTAATTACTTACCATTTATAGGTTAATGAAAGTCCTGGAGCATATACGTACGTTTTGAAAGTACCATCTAAGCCAGTCTCAATATTTTTCTGTCTGCGAGCTTTTACATCTTCAAATAAGAAAGAAGCATTCATCTCAAATTTAGGTCCGAAAGTATAACCCACACCGGCACTTAAAATATAACGGTTCGCATCTGGTGCTTCCGGTGTTACATACCCATCTTGTACTGGTGTAAGTGCATAACCAACACCTGCTCTAACGGTAAAATTATCGGTTGCTTTGTGCTGAATACCCAATTTAATATTGGCACCATCTTTATAATTACGTGCAGAATGTGTATCCTGTAAGGCTGGTGTATTGGTTACATAATCAAAGGCCAGTTCTTTATATACATGCCACTGTACCAGACTTGCATCCAGTGCGAGTGTGGTGCGGTCTGAGAATGGTATGCCTACACCAAGCGTAATGGTAGCCGGCAATGGCAGTTCCGAATTAAAATGATTACCCGCCGGGAAACTCGATACCAGAGAAGATGGAACGTTAAACAACGCATCGCCATTATCCAGTTTGGTTACCACCTTACTGCGGTATGTTAAGGCAAAAGATATTTTGCTGAGGGTTTTAACGTATAAACCAGCATTCCAGCCGTAGCCTTTACCCTTCCCTTTTAACTGAACACTTCCAGGCGTTCCATCGGGGTAGTTCACAGGCAAATCACGCTGCAGATCTACTTCACCATGGTTATAAACAAAACCCGCACCGATACCAACCGCATCCGATAACTTAATACTTAAAGTAGGTTGAATATAGATGGCTTTAAGATTTAACGAGGTTAATGTATATCTTCCCGACCAGTTTTCTCCCCAGTCTACCAATCCGCCAAATGGCGTATACACCCCTAATCCTAATTTCCAGTTGCTTGATTTGGGACCCCAAACAGCGTAAAATTCAAAAGGAGGTGCAATTTTATTTTTTACATGTTCGGTCTGGTTTGAACCGGCAAGCTGGAAAGCAGACTTAAACAATAAAGGGTTTACCCCGCCCGATATAGAATTGTTTTCGAGCATGGATACGGCACCAGGATTGAAAAACACAGATGCTTCGTCTTGTGCAATTGCCGAACCGGCTCCTGCCATCCCTATTTGCTTCTGTCCCTGTAAATTAACCTGGAATCCCTGTCCAAATACCCAGAATGGTACAGAGAGCAGGGCACTCAATAGAATTTTTTTCATAATATATTTGGTTAAAGCACTTGCTATATTATGCTAACATAACAAAAAAGTAATTGTTTTTATAAAAAATAAAAAAATTACGCCTGGGCAGTTGGTCCGCCAAAGCCCATTGGGAAAGGTGGTTCTTCCTGTGTCTTTATACGGCCGTTTGCCGTTTCAAATTTATCGATGTTGTCTTCCAGCGCCTTCAGCAATCGTTTGGCGTGTTCTGGTGTTAAAATAATTCTGGATTTTACTTTCGCCTTCGGAATACCCGGCATTACACGTATAAAATCGAGTACAAATTCGGTATGCGAATGTGTAATAATGGCTAAGTTAGAAAATATTCCCTCTGCTATCTCTTCTGATAGTTCTATGTTTAACTGATGTTCGTTGTTCGGCTGTTCCATAGGTCAAAATTAAGAATTTATGTTGTTATAATGTTGTGTGGCCAAAAATATCGTTTAAACATATAGGATGGTACAAATCTTATGTTTATATCTTTTGATCGTTAGATGCCCGGTGTCTGGTTCCCCAATTACTTAGTTGCATGCAGATCGGTATCAATTCTGCGCTAATTTCTGTAAGTTCATACTCTACCCGGGGTGGAACTTCTGCATATACAGTACGCTTTAAAAGGCCGTCACTTTCCATCTCTCTAAGCTGAAGCGTAAGCATTCGTTCTGTAATATGCTCAATTCGTTTCTTTAGTTCACTAAAACGAAGGGGGCCTTTTTCAAGGTTCATCATGATTAACAACTTCCACCTTCCGCCCATTAACTGTACTGCATAGGTCATGTCGCAGGTTGTTAAGAAGCGCTTATTTTGACTATTTGTTGAGTTTTCTTTAACTATTGCCATTACTTACATTCTTGTATGTACCATACATTGGGTTGTATAACACACAAATTTAAGGGCTTCGATCTAATTTTGCATCATAATTTTAATAAAAGATCATGAATAATTTATCTAAAACGGCTAAGACCGTTATTTTCTCAAAGACAGGTGGTCCTGAAGTGCTTACTGTTGAAAATCTGAACATACCTGCTCCGGGTTCGCAAGAAGTCCGGATTGAAGTTAAGGCAATAGGTGTTAACCGGGCAGACTCTATGTACCGGGAGGGCTATTATATAGAACAGCCTGTATTTCCGGCAAAGCTGGGTTATGAAGCATCGGGTATTATTGAAGCGGTTGGCGATGATGTTAGTGGATTCAATGTAGGCGATGTAGTAAGTATACTACCCGCCTTTTCTCTGAATAATTATGCCACTTATGGGGCGCTGATTATTGTACCGGCCTATACCTTACTTAAACATCCTGCTAATTTATCTTTTGCAGAAGCTGCATCTATCTGGACCAGTTATATTTCGATGTATGGGATTCTGGTAAAAGAAGCAGCGCTCCAGGCCAGTCAATCTGTCTTAATTACGGCTGCTTCCAGCAGTGCCGGATTAGCAGCTATACAATTTACCAATCTTTTAGGTGGTATTTCCATTGCTGTTACCAGTACATCTGCTAAACGGGATGCTTTGTTGGAAGCCGGTGCCCGGCACGTAATTGTAAGTTCTGAACAAGATATTACGGAACGGGTAAAAGAAATTACAGGCAATAAAGGAGCAGACATTATTTTAGATCCTGTTGGTG
>JASLGV010000136.1 GCA_030149995.1 Pedobacter sp. | reverse complement strand
ACAAGCTTGAGAGGCTACCTGCTTGGTGGTGAGCAACATTATTACGATCTCTATAATAAGAGCATCAGCCAGTTGCCATCACATTTGTTACAACTCAAAAAACTGGTTGCAGATCAGGCAGAACAATCTAAAAAGGTAGACAGCATAGAATATTTTGCCAATCTCAAAATCGATGAAATGAAAGTTATTTTGCAGAAAACCAGGACTGATGGTTTTGATGCTGCAAAACAACAGGTATCTCAGGGCCGGGCAGAAACGCTTAAATTAAAATTTCTGGAGCTGAACGATCAATTTATTAATGACGAGTTTATGCTTTTAAAAAAGCGTAAAGATTCTAATTATAACAGCAGTATCCGTACCATTATCATCGTTCTATCCAGTTCTTTTATTATATTCTGCTTGATTTTATTCCTGTTGCGTTATATCCGAACAACTTTTAACCAGCAAAAGGAAACAGAAAATGAAATCCTTAAAACCAATAACGAACTGGCGCAGATTTCTGCCTTAAACGAGCACAATAACTGGTTGCTGAGTGGCGCCGCAGAAATTAACGAGGCCATGCGTGGCCAGCAGGAGATAGATGTATTAACCAATAATATTATTGGTAAAATAGCCAATTACATAGATGCCTCCATCGGAGCCCTGTTCTTAATGGACGAGCGCAAACAGCAGCTTTATTTATCCGGCACATACGCTTATCAAACGTATGGTAAGAAAACCATACGTTTGGGCGAAGGTCTGGTGGGTCAAAGTGCCATTGAAAAAACACCAAAACTGGTTACCGATGTACCTAAGGATTATATTAAAATAAATTCCGGACTGGGCGAAACGCATCCAAATTATATTTTCCTGATACCCATCGTTTTCGAAAATGAAACCATCGCGGTAGCGGAACTGGGCTTTATACACGAGCCACAGGAAAAAAAGTTAAACCTGATTAACACCATTTCAGAAAACATTGGTATTGCACTGAACAGTTCACTGGCACACGTACAATTGCAACACCTTTTTGAACAAACGCAACAACAGGCTGAAGAACTGGCCAGTCAGCAGGAAGAATTGCGCACCACCAACGAGGAGCTCGTGCACAAAACCGAAGAGCTACAGGCTTCTGAAGAAGAATTGCGTGTACAACAGGAAGAATTACAGCAGGCCAATGCAGAGCTGGAAGAAAAAGCACAACTGCTGGAAGAAAAAAATGCTTCTATTAACCAGGCCAAAGAAGCCATTAGCCTCAAAGCAGAAGAGCTTGAGATCAGCAGCAAGTACAAATCAGAATTCCTGGCCAACATGAGTCACGAACTGCGTACCCCGCTCAACAGCATCTTAATACTGGCCCGGATATTAAAGGAAAACCGTCCGGCTAACCTGAATGATGAACAGATTAAATATGCAGGTGTTATCCACAATGCGGGTAACGATTTGCTCACTTTAATTAACGACATTCTCGACCTCTCTAAAATTGAATCGGGCAATATTGATTTGATGGTTGAAAACATCAAACCAACTGAGATTAAACAAAACATAGAATCGTTGTTCTCGGAAGTTGCCCGTACCAGGAAAGTTGATTTTGAGATCAGCCTGAATCCAAATCTACCCGAGAAATTCAGCACCGATCAGAGCAGGCTGGAACAGATCATAAAAAACCTGTTGTCGAATGCCTTTAAATTTACTTCTGAAAAGGGCAGTGTTAGCCTTGAAATCGGTTTGGGTAACCAATCGGATATACGTGCCAATTCAAACTTAAAACAACGCACAGACAGACCCCTGTATTTTGCGGTAAAAGATACCGGGATTGGCATATCCAACGATAAGCTCAACATTATATTTGAGGCTTTTCAGCAGGAAGATGGATCTACCAGCCGTAAATATGGCGGAACCGGATTGGGTTTATCCATCAGCAAGGAACTTGCCATGATTCTGGGCGGAGAAATCCAGGTAGAAAGCGAGCAGGGAATCGGCAGTACATTTACCTTATATTTACCACAGAATTTAAATCAGACAGCAGAAAAACCAGAAACGGTAACTGAATTGCCGGTGGTTCCGCAACCTGCCCAGATCCCGGCCGCTGCGTCTACTGCTTCAGAAGGTGAGCAACCTACGCTACTTATTATTGAAGATGATGAAGTTTTTGCCGATGTATTAAAAGATTATGCCATTGATAAAGGTTTTAAACCTGTTTTGGCGCATAGCGGAGATAAGGGACTCGAAATTGCGCAGAATATTCTTCCGGATGCAATTGTTCTGGATGTAATGCTTCCGGTAATGGATGGATGGACCATTTTAAAGAAATTAAAATCCGACCCGGCAACCAAGCAAATTCCCGTGCACATGATGTCGGCTGCAGATGAAAAAATAACCAAAGCCGAACAAGCAGGTGCGATTGGCTTTCTAAAAAAACCTGTTGATAAAGAAAAGTTAGATGATGCTTTTGAGCGATTAATTGGTCGCCCGCTTTACACCTTTAACAATGTCTTAATTATTGAAGATCAAATTCTTCAGAGTAATACTTTAACCGAACAGCTTATACAGAAAGGAGCAAAAGTTTGCCAGGCTTATACCGGTAAGGAAGCGCTTGAAATTCTGGACGAACAGACTTTCGATTGTATTATTTTAGACTTGAAGCTACCAGACATTTCGGGTTTCGACCTGCTGGATCAGATCAAATCGCAACCTGCGCTGAAAAACATCCCGGTTATTATTAATACCGCCATGGAGCTTGATAAGGAAAAAATGGCGCATATTATGCGTTATACCGAAGCCATGGTTCTCAAGAGCAGCAAATCAAACGACCGGTTGCTTGATGAGGTGAGCTTATTTATGAATAAGCTTCAAAATCAGTCTGTTTCAGGTGGTGTGAGTTATCAGAATCAGGGCAATACGGGCAAAAAAACAGATGTTTCCACACAGGAAAAAGCTTTAAAAGATAAAACCATCCTGATTACAGATGATGATATGCGTAACATCTTTGCGCTATCGAGTGCCTTGCAGGTATACGACATTAAAATCATTATTGCCAACAATGGCAAAGAAGCGCTTAAACGACTGGATGAGCATCCTGAAATTGATTTGGTGCTGATGGATATTATGATGCCCGAAATGGACGGATATGAAGCCATGCGCCAGATCAGACTCAACCGTCAGTTTGCGAAATTGCCGGTTATTGCACTTACGGCAAAGGCCATGAAAAACGATCGTGAAAAATGCATTGAAGCGGGTGCAAATGACTACATCTCCAAACCGGTTGATGTAGATAAATTATTGTCCATGTTGCGGGTTTGGTTAAGTTAAAAGCGGATGAAAAATTTATTGCTGCCAAGTGAAGTGATTAGCAATGTCGAACTGCAATCGCTCATCAACCTGATTAAAAACCTGCACGGATTTAGCTTTGAAGATTACACCCGGGCTTCGCTCAAAAGGCGTGTTAGCCGTATTTTGCATATGCAACGGATTTCCTTCTTCGACCTGTGTAACATTTTAACGAACGACCATGATTATTTCGAATTTTTCTTAACCGAAATTACGGTTAACGTAACCGAGATGTTCAGAGATCCGCTGTTTTACAAATCGCTCAGAGATAAGGTCATCCCCTATTTGAGCTCTTACCAGCATATCAAAGTATGGAATGCAGGCTGCTCTACCGGCGAGGAGTTATACTCTTTTACCATCTTATTTGAAGAGCAGAATTTGTACAAAAGAAGTTTTTTCTACGGTACAGATATCAATTCAGAAGTATTGCAAACGGCCAAGGAGGGAATTTACGATCTGCAGAAAATGAAACTGTATTCAGAAAATTACATGGCCATCGGCACCACCGATTCGCTGGCTACGTATTATACAGCAAAATATGATGCCGTTTCCATCAACCGTTCTTTAAAGAAAAACGTACTTTTCTCTACGCATAACCTCGTATCGGATGGCCCTTTCAACGAATTTCAGATTATTTCCTGCCGCAATGTACTGATATACTTTAATGTAGACTTACAGTTCAGGGTTATAGAACTTTTTTACAACAGCCTAGCTAATTTTGGTTTTTTATGCCTGGGTGCAAAAGAAACCATCAGAAATACTGAACTTGCAAAAAAATTTAAGGTAATCGATAAAAAAAACAATATTTATCAAAAAATCGGCTAATTAATCTTTGATTATGAATAATTTAAACCTGCTAATTGTTGATGATAAACAAGAAAATATTGTGGCCCTGGAAGCCCTTTTATACCAGCACGATATTAATATTATCACCACAACCTCGCCAAACGAAGCATTGAGAATTTGCTGGGAAAAAGACATTGCCATTGCATTGGTTGATGTACAAATGCCCGGAATGGATGGCTTTGAGCTGGTTGAAATTTTAAAAAACAACCCGCGTACACAGGAAATCATGGTCATTTTTGTTACAGCCATATCTGTCGAAGCCAAATACGCCATTAAAGGGTTAAACGTAGGTGCCATTGATTATTTATATAAGCCGCTCGATCCATATATCACATCTGCAAAAGTCGATTCATTTATCCAGCTGGTGCGTAATCAGCGGGAGATTAAACAAAAGAATGTACAGCTCGAACGCTACCAGGCAGAACTGATCAAAGCAAAAGACGATGCCGAACAGGGCAAACGTGCCAAAGAAAATTTCCTGGCCAACATGAGTCATGAGATCAGAACGCCGATAAACGGAATCATCGGGCTTGTTCACCTGCTCGAAAAAAGTGAAATCAACGAAAGTCAGAAAGAAATTATCAATCTGCTGAGTATTTCTTCTGATTCTTTACTGGGCGTTATAAACGACATCCTCGACATTTCTAAAATAGAAGCCGGAAAATTCAGAATCCGCTTTGCTGAAACCGATATCCGCTTGCTCATATCGCAGGTAATTAACCTGCTTAACATCCGGGCCAAAGAAAAACACATAGACCTGGTACTCGATGTAGATGAAAAGCTTCCGAACATCATCATTGCTGATTCGTTGCGCTTAAATCAGATTCTAATGAACCTGCTCAGCAATGCCATTAAATTTACAAGTGTGGGTAGCGTAACCTTAAAAGTAGAGGTACTCAATGCTAAAAGTAACAATGTGCAGATAAATTTTGCCATTAAAGATACCGGCATTGGCATTTCTCAAGAAAACCTGAACAGAATTTTTGAGTCATTTGAGCAGGCAGAAGATCAGACCATTTCTACTTTTGGCGGTACAGGCCTGGGTTTATCCATTGTAAAAAAACTGGCCGAACTGAAAGGCGGCGTACTAAGCGTTGATAGTGAAGAAGGCAAAGGCAGTACGTTTAGCTTTACCAGGTGGTACGAGTTTGTTGAAGGAAAGCCTGCAGAAAAAGTAGTAACAGAACCAGAATTTTTAACCTCGTTAAAAGGCATGCGTATCCTGGTCGCTGAAGATAATCCCATCAATAAATTTTTAATCGTTAAGATACTGGATAGTTGGGAAGCCGAAACCCAGGTAGTGGAAAACGGACAGGAAGCCCTGGATATTTTAAAAGACCATGATTACGATATTATCTTAATGGATACCTATATGCCTGTAATGAATGGACTGGAAGCCATCCGACGCATTCGTATGGGCCATGTACCAGGCAAAGATAATATTCCAATTATTACGTTCTCGGCAGGTGTTCTGGATAAGGATAAAGAAACGGCCATTAATGCGGGTGCCAACGATGTGGTAAGCAAGCCGTTTAAGGTAAGCGTACTCCATCAGAAGTTAAAGATGTATGCCCTTAAAAAATAAACAAAGGGCTTTCCGCATTGGAAAGCCCTTTTGTTATGGACTCACTCTTACCCTGCTGCCTTCGCTATGCGCAGAAAATGCAGGTGCATACATACATTGTAAAGAAGTAATTCCGTTTGAAAAATTGCCGGCTATATTTACCCTTAAAGCGTATTCGAACACATAAGTTCCTTTATTTAAATAGTTAATAAAGAAATTTGTGGAAGCATCTTTGGTGCTTTCATAATAACTCAAACCGCCCTGATATTTATATTGAGAGATTACGTTTACGGGTTCCAGACCAGATGAGCGCATATCTTTTAAATGTACGTATTCCATTGCCCTGTCAGATACAATCTCTATCCGAACCACAACCTGATCGCCGGCTTTAAGTATGTTTTTCCCGGTTAAGGCAGTTAAAACCGGGCCTTTATTCGTTTGCGTGCTTAAGAATAACTGTTTCTTAATCTTCACACCTGTTTCGGCTGATTTAATTTTATCCAATTGTTCAAAATATTGCCAGTATAAGGCACCCCAGGCTACCGTGTTGCTGTTATTTTTTACCTCAACCTTAGCCATT
>JASLGV010000067.1 GCA_030149995.1 Pedobacter sp. | reverse complement strand
ACGATAAATAAAAAACTAACAAGGGAAAATAGGATCAATACTAAATGATGATCCCGCCCTTTTAACCCTGCCTGCGCAATACCGGTCCACATCATGGTAAAAAGTGCCATCAATAATAGTCCGCCTCCAATACTTTGTATTGCAATTCGCGGGATGAACATTGCTTTTTCTTTCATACTTAAATTTTGCTTGTTACAATTATTATAACGGATGTTTTTTAAAAATAAGAGATAACCAAGCTGTTGACATCGATCATTACCCGATGTGCATTCGTTTGGGTTCTAAAACCCGCGTGGAATAATTTCGTCGTTATTTTTGAACGGGTACCCCGGCCAGTTATTTGTAATAGTAGTTATCAATCTCACTATTTATGTGTCAAGTTAGCAGTTTTATTCATACTACGGATAATGGTACTCTGCCTGTCTTCAAAAATGGTTTGGTCAACTGGTGCGGTAATACTTTGAAATAAGGCCATCATTTCATCCGAATGCTTTAATACCGTTTTTGTACTTATATCAATGTGTATAAATTGCACCCATAAAATAGCTTTAAGCTGTGTTTCCGCTTCATTCCACATTGTCATTTCAACTGTTAATTTTCTCTCTGAAGAGCGGATAAGCTGAGAACGGACACTAACCGTTTCCCCCACTGCCACAGGCAAAATGTAGGAAATCTGGTTGGATGCAATTACCCATCCAATTTTTGACACGTTCATTAAATTAGCAACGTCCAGTTTATAATGTTCCAGTATCTGTTCCTCACGGGAATTCAGAAAATAATCGATGTATCTGGAATTATTCAAATGATTAAATGGGTCGCAGTCCTGAAATCGGATTTTAACTTTGCTGGATAGTATTTTTTCCATATGGTTTTAAACGAAACTGTTTTCTAAGCTATGATGAGTGAATAAATCAGGATTTTCCGGGCACAAAGAATTGCTGACTGATTATTTTTCCGTTTTCGATTTTATACAAACAGAGTTCGTCGATAGTTTTTTCTATTCCGCCTATGTAAAAGTTTATTCTAAGTGAAACGGCAAAAAAATTACCAGCAAAAATTGGTTCAGAAACTTCGGTCTTTTTAAGATGGATGTTACGTAAAAAGCTGATTTCTGAGTCTATTAGTTTTTCAAGCCCTTTTAATGGAGTTTCTGAATCAACCAAAGGATCTATACTTTCTGCCTGCTCATCAAAAAGTTCTCGGTAGGCTTCCACAAACTTATCTGCTCTTAAAAAAGAGACCAGCTTATCTGCTATTTTATTTATTGTTTCCATAACATTGTATGTTTTAATTTATAGCGGTTTTCGATTTATTAGCCGCAGTAATTCCATAATTTATCAGGGCACTATTGTCCCAGGGATTGATTATACCTTGATAAACAATCTGTTTATGTAGCGACTAAATTACCCGTATCATTTAATCCTGCGTTGTAAGTAGAGAGGTTATTTGTGTAAATTTAAAGGTATCCTTAGCCTGCGAAGCGAATGGTTAACAGGAAAAGGACTATCGCCATAACTTTCACCTATGTATTAGAAACGCAATTGAAGTGATGAAGCAGTTATTAACTCATTTACAGCTGAAAGCATCTTTTTAATTAATCGGCTGTGAATAGATTAGAAAAGCATCGCAAATAATGTGTTTCTTAGTGCGACAGTTGAATGTGCAGCTGATGCAAGTTTTTGTAACTGCTTCCAAAAACTCTTTCCGGCCCCGTTCTGTCTATTCAGAATTGTTGGGGTATGGGTTATTTACCTAAAATTTCAAATTCTGTTTCCGGCGAAATTTCGCCGCTGTTTATCTTTAGCCTGTACATATTCCCCCAATCAGCCATCGATTCCAGCATCGGCTTCATCGTACAGCCCAGTTCGGTAAGCTGGTATTCAACTCTTGGAGGCACCTCCGGGAAAACCATGCGTTTAATGATAAGATCTTTCTCCAGTTCTCTTAACTGTGCCACCAACATCCGTTCAGATATACCATCGATAGATTTTTTAAGTTCACCGTACCGCATGGCCCCATGGGCCAGTCGACATAAAATAGCAGGCTTCCATCGCCCGCCGGTTATGGCAAGTGCAAAGGCCATGCCGCAACTATCATTGATCATTTTTTCATTAAAAGCATTGGTTGAAGTTTCTTTTCTCATTTCTTACTTTTTTGTTAGTACCTAACAATCAGACGATTACTTGCAAATATAGAGTACACCGGATAATTTGGCAAAAAATTTAAAAATCAAATGAAAAAACTAACAAACAAAGTAGCCTTTGTAACTGGTGGTAGCAGAGGCATGGGTGCAGCAATTGCGACGAAATTGGCTGATGAAGGTGCAACAGTGGTCATAACTTTTATCGGTCAACCTGACCAGGCCGAAGCGGTTGTTGATCAGATTAAAGTATCAGGAGGACATGCAATTGCGCTTAAAGCAAATAATTTAATCTCCACTGAACTGACAGGGGCTATTGATAGAACTATTCGTGAGTTTAGGCGTATTGACATCCTTGTCAATAATGCGGGTATCTATCTGGGTAAACCCTTCCTTGAACATACGCTTGAAGACTATAACCAAATAATGACTATTAATGTTCAGGCCGTTTTTGTTGCTACTCATGCTGCATTAAAGGCTATGCCGGAAGGTGGACGAATTATCTCCATTGGCAGTAATATGGGTGATAATGCCATTAAAAGCGAAACCACTTTGTATACCATGAGCAAATCGGCTTTGCAAGGTTTTACCCGCGGACTGGCCAGGGACCTGGGTTCAAAAAGAATCACCGTAAACCTGGTTCAGCCCGGTCCAACAAATACGGAAATGAACCCGGCAGATGGCCCCGCCGCTGATTATCTGCGCAGTCGCATGGCACTGCAATCTTTCGGTACAGTGGATGACATTGCTGCATTTGTGAATTTCCTGGCAAGTGAGGAGGCAAAATACATTACAGGCTCGTTGTTAACCATTGATGGTGGGTTAAACGCTTAAGGTTTGTTCATGAAAAAGACGGTTTATATTATGGCCCTGGGTGCCTTTGGCATTATAACCACAGAATTTGGAGTTATCGGGTTACTGTCTGCCTTATCAAGGGATATGGCGATACCGATTGATGTAGCAGGTTGGTTGCTGAGCGGATTTGCAATTACAATCGCATTAACGGGACCTTTTGCCGTTATGTTTACGGCCCACATGAACCGTAAAACGGTGATGTGCCTGGTTTTATCACTATTTGTAATCTCCAACATTTTATCCGCATTTTCTCAAGATTTCACAACACTATTGATCGCACGGATTATGCCCGCCATCATACATCCCGTTTTTTGGTCTGCTGCAATCGTAGCTGCGTCAAAACAGGTTAAGCCGGAGAATTCAACAAAAGCAGTATCCGTCATCACTGCCGGGATCAGTACAGCGACCGTACTTGGTGTTCCCCTCTCCGCTTACATCGCAAACAACTGGGGCTGGCGCTATTCATTCGGTGCCCAGGGCCTGCTTAATTTGATCGCCTTTCTTGGATTAATGTTTTTTGTTCCCTCAATGCCCGCAGACAAAAGCGTATCCTTTAAAAATAAGTTGCTTGTTTTAAAAAACAAGCAACTTTGGATTATCCTCTTTACCTCATTATTCGTATTTGCAGGTATGTTTAGTACCTATGGTTATCTGGCGGTTTATTTGGAGAAAGTCACCAACCTAAATGATAAGTCTATAAGTTTAATGCTCCTGTTATTTGGAGGAACCGGAATTATTGGTAACTGGTTAACAGGGATCGCATTATCAAAAAATATAATAAATACCACTCGTTTATTTCTGTTGATATTGATGGCTACGCATTTACTTGTCTATTTCTTTGGTAAAATGCTAATACCGATGGTTATTATTATTATCCTATGGGGGATTATTCATACAGGCGGATTTCTGATAAATCAAATAAGAACAACCATGGCAGCACCGGAGGCAGCAGAAATTGCATCCAGTTTAAATATTTCTTTTGCCAACGCAGGAGTCGCGCTTGGAACTTTTTTAGGGGGATTTGTCATCTCATCTTTAGGTATACAGCAAATTATTTGGATAAGTGTTCTTTTTTTGTTTTTGGCACTGCTGCTCAGTTATACAGATAAAAAATAATCTGAACCGACAGACTTATGGCTTGACGCACATAATTTCAAGCTCATATTCAATTGTTTATGTTTCGCCAGAATTACTTTTGAATTCGTGTTTGGTCTTGTATCCAAACAAATAGCTAAGGTTTTTAATTTCTTTGAGATATTTAGTTTCCTGAAGGTAAAAGAGCGCGTTATTTCAATCATATCCGGCTTCCCTATCAGGCCGGACAATCCTTTATTTATACCCTGCAAGATTGCCGTTCATTTGAGATTAAAGAAGCTACGTGTTTCTTATTTATACGATTTTCGGATATTCTTTTTGCAAATTGTGAAAGCAAGGAACAACGGCAGCTATTAAGTGAATGGATGAAAAGTCTGGAATATCCTTTCTTAAATCACAACAAGGCGGTTAATGAATTGGTTCGAGGCAGTGCTGATTGTAACCTTGTTCAGAGTGTGATGGCTAATATTGCAGAAGAAGCCTCAAATCCTCAATTGCATTCCAGAAGCAACATTCAGCATTTGTTACAGGTACTGCTTAACATCTTTGCAAGGAATTTGCTTCCTGAAACCAATATCCCGTCCTCATTACATATAGACCCCTTAATTAATCGGCTATATTCGTAAGCACATCTATGAAACAGACAAATTACGCATCGAGCAGCTGGCTTCATTTGCAAGTCTGCCGAAGAACTATGTGGGCGAATACTTTAAAAATCAAACCGGGCAAAGCATTCGCCAGCACATTTTGGATTACAGGCTAAAGCTGGTGAAGGTAAAACATCAGTACAGCGATCTGAGCGTCTCGCAGATTGCACATGAGCTGGATTTCAGTGATGAAAGTCATCTTAGCAATTTATTTAAAAAACACTTTTCCTACAGTTCTATTGCTTATCGTAAAAATAAAACGATAAAAATGGTTCATCATTAGATATACCACATAAAGTTATTTTTACCATTCTGTTCCTTTTAGAAAAAACCACTTTTCTACCGGGATTAAATTTGTACCAGACAAGCTAAACACCAATTTGTTTTCTAATGGCATCTGTATCAACTAAAGACAAAACAGCATGGATCTTACCTTCTTTTAACTTGTAAAAAACGTTTTCTGAAAATATTGCCTTATTGCCATTCGGCTGTATTCCCATAAATTCTTTTACAGGTGTACAGTTGAAGTTTAACCGGCAGGCAATTGTATCTGAACTGGACACCAGAAGTTCGATCTGATAGAAAAGATCGGGTATGGCATTCCGTTCCTTTAAACGGTCTTTTTTATAATCGCTCAACGTGGTTTCTTTACCATTGTAGGTAAGTTTATTCTGAATAAA
>JASLGV010000062.1 GCA_030149995.1 Pedobacter sp. | reverse complement strand
ATGCCATACATTTAAATAGTCAATTGCGTAAAGAACAAGTGATGGAGCCGGGAAGTGAATTGATATATGCACAGATTGAAAGGAAAAGTCAGTTTTATAAGAACGCAGTTAAAAGCTATCGGGTAAAAAAAGACGACCGTGAAAATAATTTGTGGCAAAGCCTCTCTGGCCTGGCCATGGTTAATCAGGTCGAAATCAGTTTTAGTCAAACACTTCCTGTCTCTGTAGATACGGTAAAAAATGTTAAAGGAATGGTAAGCGACCAGTTTACTTTTAAAGGTAAATATTTTAACCTGGTACAATTACTGGATACACTTAGTAAAAGCAAAGGTATTGGTAAAGTTTACAACCTTAATCTTCAGAGTCCGAAACCAGTTGTTAACAACGAGAAAGCAGATAAACTAAACCTGGTAGTAGGATTGAGGGGGATTGAGAACTGAAATCCTTGATCATTATTTAGAGCAATATTTGCTTATTGGTTTGAAATTTTGTTCTTTATTCTTCCTTAAAAACATTACTTTTGCAGCAGTAACACTAAATATACTTTTCATGTAGGATCAATTTCTTTCAAAAAAATAAAGCGCAATCGCCACTGGTGATACACGTATTTGTTCATTTTAAAGAAAGAAATAATGGTTATTCTTCACGGTGTTAACTACACACATTCAAATGGAGATCCCCTGTTTTCCGGATTGGATCTTATTATAAATAAAAATGATAAAATTGCCCTTGTTGGGCATAATGGGTCGGGTAAATCGACGCTGTTAAAAATAATCAACCATGAATTACAGCCCATAGAAGGCATCGTAAAATGTGTTGATAAACCTTACTATGTGCCGCAGCATTTCGGGCAGTTTAATTCACTCAGTGTTGCTGAAGCATTGGGCATAGATCTCAAGTTAAAAGCCTTACAAACGATTCTGGAAGGTGCGGCAACAGAAGATGATTTTGTGGTATTAAACGACGACTGGACAATCGAAACCCGTTGTGCAGAAGCTCTTCAATACTGGCAACTGCAAGAAGTTGCATTAGATCAGAAAATGGGAACGCTGAGCGGCGGACAAAAAACAAAGGTTTTTCTTGCTGGTATTTCGCTGCATAATCCGGCATTGGTTTTAATGGACGAGCCCAGTAACCATCTGGATCGCAGTGGACGGGATTTGTTATATAATTACATTTCAACCACCCGGCATACACTTTTAGTTGTGAGCCACGACCGGTCATTGTTAAACTTGCTTCACACAACTTATGAGTTGAGTTCTATGCGCGGAATAACAGTATATGGTTGTAGTTATGATGATTATGTTGTACAGAAAGCGCTGGAAAATGAGGTAGTTATGCAGGAAATCAGAAACAAAGAAAAAACACTACGAAAAGCAAAAGAACAGGAAAAAATGGCTGCTGAAAGGCGTCAGCGGCTGGATGCCCGCGGAAAGAAAAAACAGGAAAAGGCAGGTTTACCAACCATTTCCATGAATACTTTAAAAAACAATGCAGAAAAAAGCACGGCCCGTTTAAAAGAGGTTCATGCCGAAAAGGTGGGTGCCATTTCAATCGAGCTGACGGAATTGCGAAGTGGTTTTTCTGAAAATGATCAAATGAAAATTAACCTGGATCACACCTCTATTTATCCAGGAAAACCCCTGATAACGGTTAGTGATGTTAATTTCAGCTACCAAACAAAACCGTTGTGGAAAGAACCTCTTAATTTTAAGGTTTTGAGTGGAAGCCGTCTGGCTGTTGAAGGTTTGAACGGTTCGGGTAAAAGTACTTTAATACGTTTGCTGCTGGACCAACTTAAACCAGAAAGAGGAACGATTATCCGAAGTGCAGCCATTAGATATCTTTATATAGACCAGGATTATTCGCTGATTAACAACGGATGGACAGTATATCAGCAGGCTCAACAGGCCAATACAGTTGGTTTACAAGAACACGAGATTAAGATACGGTTAAGCCGTTTTTTATTCGATAAAAACGACTGGGATAAATCATGTAAGGATTTAAGTGGTGGTGAGAAGATGCGGCTTATGCTCTGTACTTTAACCATTGCAGAGCAGGCGCCAGATCTCATAGTACTTGACGAACCAACAAATAACCTGGATATCCAGAATATTGAAATTTTAATCAACGCCATGAATGTATACAGAGGGAGTTTACTGGTGGTTTGCCATGATACGGGTTTTTTGAAGCAGCTACAAATTGATAACTTTATTTACTTGTCGTAAACCCTGGTAACAACTAACGATACATCGCAATCTCTTATAGATATCTACGTGGTTTTATAATCCTGCTCATTGTGGCTTATCCTTTATGGATACTTGGAAATAGCCGGTACTTATAATTTAAGAAACATGCTACATCATAAATTAATGTCGCTTTTGTTCAATTCTTAATTAAAAAAGTACCGGCTGTTAAATAATCGTTTACTGGGCCAGATAACCACCATCGGCGGCATAATAAGAACCGGTTACGAAAGAGGCTTTTTCAGAAGCCAGCCATAAAACGAGTTCTGCTATTTCTTGCGATTCGCCCAAACGACCAATGGGATGAAGGGAAACAAGTCTTTTTAATTGTTCGTCGCTCAATGCTTTTTCAATCAAAGGTGTACGGATGTAACCAGGACCCACCGCATTTACCCGGATTCCTTTGTCTGCATATTCGAGCGCAGCTGTTTTGGTGAGACCAACCACGCCATGTTTGGCGGCTACATAGGCCGGAGAATGCCGGGTACCAACCTGGCCGAGGATGGAAGCAATGTTTATAATATTTCCACCGCCAGCCGCCAGGATGGCGGGTAACTGATACCTTAAACCATAAAACACACCCGAAAGGTTAATGGAAATTACCTTATCCCAACCGTCAACCGGATATTCGCCCGTAGGTGCCGCGGGTCCGCCAATCCCTGCATTGTTAACCGCAATATGAAGCACACCATATTTGTTAATCGTTTCTTTGACCAGATGTTCATGATCTTCAGGTATCGAAGTATCTGCTTTTACAAAATATGCTTTACCACCGGCAGTTTCTATTTCTGCTGTAACCTGTTTTCCGGCAGTTTCGTTAATATCTGAAACGATCACTTTTGCGCCTGCTGCAGCAAAGGTTTGTGCAATGGCTTTTCCGATACCAGATCCGGCACCTGTAACGAGTGCTGTTTTGTTTTCTAAAATTTTCATCGGGCTGATTTTTAATTTTTCAATTATGTAATGCTCCCCTCTTGAATAGAGAGAACTTCGTTATTAACGAACGTATCACCCTGATAAAGGTTTGTTGATTTAAAGTCATGTTGTTGGGATTAGGCAAGAAAGAAGATCGTTAAAATAAGATTCAGTTTGAATTATTATTCTGTTTTTCTTATTTTAAACTTTTATAAATAGTGCGAAAATCTAAACTTAAATCTCATGGGTAATCACAAATTCTTAATCTCCTTTTTTATTAAAAAATAGATCATTTACATACCGAAGAAAATAATCCTATCTTTATCCTATTCATTAACGCTCAATTGGATCTTATCAGGTCCTAAATATTTCATGAAAAAATTACTTTGTTCTTTTGCTTTATTAAGTACAACCTACTCCATTTTTACTCAAAGTAACATTACCGGATCAACTATAACAAGAGATGTCGGTCCGCATACTTTAGCATTTAAAGTACCTTTTTACGAGGAAGATTATATCGTTTGGATCCGAAAACAGCAAAATGTTGCCCCCCACTTTTTATAATCAAAACAGTTAACCATTTCTTTAACAGAGCACTTTTTTGTGCTGCATTCGTATGCGCAAAAAATGTACTTATGCAATGTGCATATTGTTGCAATAAAATCAATCTTAAAAGAACAGATCTTTTGTAACTACTTTTTGTAAGTCTCAGGAGCGCTTATAAGAAATCAATACAGATTAAAAATTAGAATTATGAATAAATATTTATGTTTTTTACTTTTTTTATTACCATTTACCACAAAAGCTCAAGACCCTACAGCAGATAGAAATACTCGTTTTCTGCAATCGCCAAACGCTGCCGGGTTGGGGATTTACGGTACTACTGATGTATCGCCATTTACCGGACTACCAGATATAAGCATACCGGTATTCGATTTAAATCATGGCGATATAAATATTAAAGCTACACTGAAATATTTTGCAGGTGGGGTGAAACCTGAAGATCATCCTGGCTGGGTTGGCCAAAATTGGAGTTTAAATGTTGGGGGTATTGTAACCAGAAAGAAAAATGGTGGGATTGATGAATTTTATGCAACTGATTTCAATAATAAAAATATCTTCTCTTATTTATATAATTATAACAACCTGAACACGCCTAACTGGGATCAGCCTTCTTTTATGAATGGATATTTTATCAACGATGTTAAGGAGGCACGTCCAGCGCTACTATCGCCAGACGAATTCTTTTTTACTTTACCCAATGGTAAATCAGGAAGTTTCCTTTTAAATCATCTTGGTAAATGGGTGGTGAAGTCTAATCAACCCGGAAAACTAATTGCAACGGCAGATATTAACAGTTCATCTTTTAGTTTGGCAAATGCACACAAACCGAACTATGTAGCCGTTATCCAAAGATTAATTTATAAGATAACAATTAAAGATGATGACGGTACAATTTACGTTTTTGGTGAAAATCCCAATGCTATAGAATTTATTCGAGGGAGTAGTAGTTTGCCATACAATCAAGGAATAGAAGCTAATGCCTGGAATTTAACAAAAATCATTAGCCCGCAAAACAATGTAATAACTTTTGTATACGAAAGGGGAGAACACCAGTTTGTTCAGAATGTTGGATATGGGCATACACTGAACTATAGAATAGATGGGAAAACCTGTACAGGGTATAATATTAGTGGATTATATTATACCGGGACTATTATTACACCAAGTTATTTAAGCGAAATTAATTCTCCCTCATTTAATGTTGTATTTAACAGGGAAGAATCAAACGAATTAAAATACCCTTATAGTAATGGAGTAAGGCGTTCTTACGAAGCATTTGACAACTTTTACTATACAGATTTGGATGATGCACATTATGGGTCGCAAAGTTGGGTAAATGGATCGATGCTCTTGATTTCAAATCCCCCAAAATGGTTTAAACTAAGCAGTATCAATGTTTCCAGTTCAAATAAAATTAAAAAAAGTTATTTTTTTAGGTATAATAATGATTTAGAGGTGTTTAGGGTATCGGCTGCCGTTCAAGGTATATTGCCTGAATCTGGAACCAAACGCCTTTTCCTGAAAAGCTTTTCAGAGGCGCAGGGGCAAAACTTTGATTACCTGCCCGAAAAAACTTATTCTTTTGAATATGATGATGAAAATAATCTGCCAGGATACAATTCTTTAATGGTAGACCAATGGGGATATTATAATGGAAAACCCTATCCGGCTAATGGATTAAATGTAAATGTAAATCAAATACTGGAAAAATATACACCAGATTTTAATTACGCAAGAAAAGGAGTGCTTAAAAAGATAACGTACCCTACTGGCGGGCATTCAAACTTCTATTATGAAATGAATGACTATTCTGCTTATCTTAAAAGAAATTTAACCACCATCGGTTTAACCCA
>JASLGV010000532.1 GCA_030149995.1 Pedobacter sp. | reverse complement strand
CAGATCCGGATCTCCGATATTTTGTATGTCTGATATTAGTTGGTTATCACGTTCAGCCCTCCTTTTCGGGCAGGACGGAATTGAAGCGTTACAGCGCAAGCATGTGCTGGTTATTGGTCTTGGTGGCGTAGGTTCTTTTGCTGCAGAATTTATCTGCCGCTCCGGAGTTGGAGAGATGACCATTGTTGATGGAGATGTTGTAGACCCTACAAACCGCAACCGCCAGTTGCCGGCTTTGGCCACCAACCATGGCGAAAGTAAAGCGGAGATTATGAAACAGCGCTTACTATCCATCAATCCCGATTTAAAACTGCATGTAGTCAATACATTTTTAACCCCGGATAAATGCCGGGAAATTCTTGAGACTCCATTCGATTATGTGATGGACTGCATTGATAGCATTACCCCAAAATTAACCTTACTGTCAACAGCACTTGAAAAACACATTCCAATTGTGAGTTCAATGGGTGCTGGTGGAAAGTTAGACCCCACTAAACTCCGGGTAGCTTACCTGCCGGAAACCTATCAGTGTGTATTTGCGCAATACGTACGCAAACGCTTGAAGAAACTGGCCAATGCTTCCAGGATTAAAGCTGTTTTTTCAATTGAAGAAATTCGAAAAGATTCGTTGGTGATGACCGATGGCAGCAATTTTAAACTTTCTGCATATGGAACGTCCTCTTATTTACCCGCGGCTTTTGGCGGTGCATGTGCTTCAGTGGTCATAAGAGATTTACTGGGTTATAATGTGGAGCTGACCAAGCGACCGGCACGTTTAAAAAAACAGCGTGAAAAAAAACCTGTTCTTAAAAAAGAAGCGCTTTCTTAACATCTTATTTAGTGACGCGTATCACTTTTTGTTCATAATAACCAGCATATTTTCGTAATGAAATGATGCAGCAACAAGTAATTAGGGTAACGAAGGAATTTATTTTTGACATGGCTCATGCCTTATTCGGTTATGATGGCCCCTGTAAAAATATACATGGTCATACGTATAGATTAATGGTTACCTTGAAAGGCAAAGCCATTATCGACGCAGACCATCCAAAAAATGGGATGCTGATTGATTTTGGTATTCTAAAGAAAATTGTACAGGAAAAAATCATCGATCGATTTGATCATGCCCTGGTTCTGAACACACAAATTGGTTTAAGAAAAAAACAAAAACTGACGAATATATCAGAGAAAATATTGTATGTTCCCTATCAGCCTACCTGCGAGAATTTACTACTTGATATAACCCATACGCTTAAACCTTTTCTAAATACAAGCTTTTTTAGTTTGGTAGTGGTAAAACTTTACGAAACACCAACTTCTTATGCAGAATGGCACGCAAGCGATAATTAAAGGCACAATTTTTCAACCTTTTTAGCTTTTGGTGCCATAATATTTTAACTTCACCATATGGCTTTAAAACCGTTAAAAATACTCCAGGCATCAGCCGGATCTGGCAAAACTTTTAGTTTAACCGCCCATTATTTAACCCTCCTGCTCAGCGGAGATACAAAATACCGGGAAATACTGGCCGTTACCTTTACCAATAAGGCAACGGAAGAAATGAAAAGCCGGATCCTGGAAGTTTTACACGGATTTGCAACTGGTGATGAAGCTTTTAACGGCTATCGCTCCATTATATTAAAAACGCATCCCCATCTTGCCGGCGAAAACCTTAAACTCAAAGCAGATAAAATTTATCGTAAAATACTGCACGATTACAGTCGTTTTTCCATCAGCACAATAGATGGATTTGTTCAGAAAGTAATCCGCAGCTTTGCTTTCGAACTGGGCTTAAATTCCAGTTATGCGCTTGAAATGAATACCAGCAAAGTAAAAGACGAGCTGCTGGTACGCCTGGAAAAACAACTCGATGAAAATGAAAAAGTACTTAACTGGATCATTGAACTGGCCCTCGACAGAATTGAGAACAACAAAAGCTGGAACTATAAACAAGAACTGCTTGACCTGACTGATGAAATTTTTAAAGAACGCTATCAAGCATTTGAAGAAGGCATTAAAAATATAGGTTTTGAACATTTAGATGCCTTATTTAAGGATTACATCACTTTTACCAAGCTGGATATCGAAAGTTTCAAAGAAAACATCCTGGCTCCGACAAATGCGGCTATTGAAATTTTTCAGCAAAGCGGCTTGCAACAAACCGATTTAAAAGGTAAATCCAGGTCGCCCCTTTTAAACCTGTTTAAAATTTCAAAAGGAGATTTAAGCAAGGTAGAAGGACTGGAAAAAATAATAGATGAACCCGAAAGCTGGGGTACGACCAACGTAATCGATGCCATTTATAATACCATTAACCCTTTATTAAATCAGATTTTAAACCTGTATAAAGATGGACTGGCCCGTTATCACCTTTCTGTGGCTTTTAATAAGAATATTTACTACCTGCGCCTGATTCAGGAAATTGCTCTTATCTTAAAGGACTACCGCGAGGAAACAGGTAATTTACTGATTAGCGACACCCAAAAACTCCTCAATCAGTTTGTTGGTGAAATGGGCGAAAACCCATCCTTCATTATGGAAAAAATGGGGCAGCGCTACAGGAATTTTCTATTCGACGAATTTCAGGATACCTCATCTAACCAGTGGAATACTTTTAAATCCCTGCTGATTAATGCCATTGCTGCCCCCAGCGAACATCTTACCGATCACCTGGTAGTTGGCGATACCAAACAAGCCATTTACAGATGGCGTAATGGCGACTGGAACATCCTGCACCAGCAGGTAAAAAAAGATGTACTCGAAGAGAACGTACTGGAAGAAAGCCTGGATCAGAATTACAGAAGTTCTGAACATATTATTGAATTCAATAACCTGATCTATCAAAAATTACCGCAACAACTACAAGATCTTTTAAACAGTACGCTCTTTGAAAAAGACACCCAGCTCAACAACTGGTGGCAATCAGAAAAGCTGGACAAAATTATTACTGAAATTTATGCTGGTGCCAGACAGGAAAAAACCAACAGCACACCAGCCGGCGGAACTATAAAAGTACAGGCTTTATACGATTACAAAGAAAATCAGGCCGCAGAGAAAAAAGCTTACACCGAAGCGGAGTTTAGGGAAGCCTCTTTAGAAATTGTTGCCAACGAGATAAAAGCACTTATCGAGGAACGCCAATACAGACAAAATGAAATTTGTGTGCTGGTCCGCAAAAATGCCGAGGCACTCGAAACGGTAGAAACTTTAATGAAAGCGGGCTTTGATGTTGTTTCTGGCGAAGCCCTTATGATTGCCAACAACAAAGCCATTCAACTTATTATAAACACGTTAAAAGTATTAATCGGAACCACAGAAAATACGGCCCTGTACAAAGCCAATTGTATCAGTTTATATGCGCAGCTGAACAACAAGCTTCCAAAAGGAGAAGATCTATACGAACTGGATAAGAAACCGCTTTATCAGCTTGCACATCTGTTACCCGAATCGTTGTGTAATAACTGGCTTAGCTGGATGTTTTTACCCCTGCCCGAGCTGGTCGAAAATTTAATTGTAAGTTATGATCTGGGGATAAAAAAAGAAGATGGAAATATCAACTTACCTTACCTGCTTGCCTTTAGAGATTTGTTATCCAATGCTGGCAAGCAAGGAGAAAAGGGTATTTCTTCCTTTTTAAACTGGTGGGATGAAGACGGCTATAAAAAGGCACTTCCCTCCTCCGAAACAGCCAATGCCATCCAGGTGGTAACCATACACAAATCAAAGGGGCTTGCCTACCGGGCAGTCTTTGTTCCTTTTTGCAACTGGAACCTGAACGGGCGGGCAAACAGCATATTCTGGGTAGATGCAGCAGAAACGCCTTATAAACATTTAAATAAAATTCCGCTTAAATACAGTTCTTCGCTGGCACAATCCACCATCAACAAGGCGTATTACGAAGAACTCCTTTACAACTACATGGACGCCATGAACATACTTTACGTGGCTACCACCCGTTGTAAAGATTATTTAAGCATCCATACACAGGGAAAAACAACAGCCACGGTTACCAACGTGGGCGATTTATTAAACGCAACACTAATTACCCCCGATACGCCTGAGGATACTTATTTAGTTGATACCTTTAGCGCTAAAGAAAGGGCCTTAAAAAAGGATGATGGTTCTTTTATTCTGGAAGCGTATCCGGTTTCGAACAGGCTGTCGGAACTTTTTGTTGACCAGGTAGACAATCCTTTTCTGGACCTCGACAAGGTAAACCAATCCTCTGTCGATGGGCGGATCCTGCACGAAATCCTGTCG